>NZ_JBSGZI010000054.1:0-49903 GCF_053610945.1 Streptomyces sp. NPDC054849 | reverse complement strand
ACCTTCCGGTGTGCCGGGCCGTTGCGTCGGACGGGGCGCGAACGCGTCAGTTCATGTCGCCCATCAGCTCATTGACCTTCTTGCGGTACATGTAGATCGCGACACCGGCGAGCACGGCGGCGGTCGCCTGGAAGAGGATCACCCCGACGCCGTTCAGCTGCACCTCGGCCAGGCCGAGCAGACCCGTGACGCAGTCACCGGCGGTGACGGCCAGGAACCAGACGCCCATCATCTGGGAGCCGTACTTCTGCGGCGCCATCTTCGTCGTGACCGACAGGCCGACCGGCGACAGGCACAGCTCGGCGAGGGTGTGCATCAGGAAGATCAGCACCAGCCACCACATGGTGACCTTGGTGTCGTTGCCGGCGGTCTGGCTCAGCGGCAGGGCGAAGACGAAGAACGAGGCGCCGACGATGACCAGGGCCACCGAGAACTTCGCGATGGTGCTGGGCTCGCGGCTCCGGCGGGCCAGGGCCACCCACACGGCGGCGAAGATCGGGGCCAGGGCCACCACGAAGAGCGGGTTCAGCGACTGGAAGATGACGGTCGGCACTTCCCAGCCGAGCAGGCTGCGCTCGGAGTTCTTGTCACCGAAGAGGGAGAGCGTCGAACCGCCCTGGTCGTAGATCATCCAGAACACGGCGGCGGCCACGAAGAACCAGATGTAGGCGCTCATCCGGCTCTGCTCGACGGTGGACAGGTCCTTGTCCCGCTTGATGCGGGCGAGGACGGCGACCGGGATGATCAGACCGGCGACGGTGATCGGGTACAGCGCCCACTTGATGGTGAACATGTCCGCCGCGACCACGGCGCCGTAGAAGACGGCGATGACGGCCAGGACGGCGAGAGCCTTGACGATCACGGCCTTGCGCTCGGCCTGCGACAGCGGGTTCGGGACGACGCTGCTCTTCGGGCTCAGGGTGCGGCCGGCCAGCAGGAAGATGGCCAGGCCGACGCCCATGCCGATGGCGGCGAGGAAGAAGCCGAGGTGCCAGCTGACGGTCTCGCCGATGGTGCCGATCGCGATCGGCGCCGCGAAGGCACCCACGTTGATGCCGATGTAGAAGATCGTGAAGCCACTGTCACGGCGCGGGTCGTCCACACTCTTGTACAGGTGGCCGACCATCGTGGAGATGTTGGCCTTCAGCAGACCGGAACCGACTGCGACCAGCAGCAGACCGACGAAGAACGCCGGCTGGCCGGGCAGGGCGAGCGACACGTGGCCCGCCATGATGACGAAGCTGGCGACGGCCACCGTCTTGCGGGCGCCCCAGACGCGGTCACCGAACCAGCCGCCCGGCATGGCCATGAGGTAGACCATGGCCACGTACACGGAATAGATCGCCGTGGCCGTCGCCGCCGTGAAGCCGAGCCCGCCGCCCTGGCTTCCGGTCGCGGCGTCCACACCGCCGGAGACCAAGTACAGAACGAGAAGCGCACGCATGCCGTAGTAGGAGAAACGCTCCCACATCTCGGTCATGAACAGCGTGGCCAGGCCGATCGGGTGGCCGAGGACGGTCTTCTCGTGAGCGGGGCTCGGTGAGGCCGTCGTCAGGCTGGAAGCCATGGTCGATCCTTGCTTGCTCGGGACGCTTGGCTTCGTGAGCTCATCCGCGCCCGGTGGGGGGTGGCCGGCACCGGCGACGGATCTCCCACCCACGCCTGGGGGTCTCGCCCCCCGTTGGGGTTGGAGGCGAAGGGACATCCGCAACCGGGATCCACGCCCGCTCCCGCACATGGCGCGAGGGGCCCGGCCCACAGGTCGTTCACTGTCATCAAGCCCGGACAGGCGATGTCATGCAGACTGCCCGTCCGTTCAGGACAGAAAAAGAGACCTTTGGCGCGCTTTATGGCACAAAGGTCCCTGAGGTAGTGCATCAGGCGTCTCGCCACCATACGACACGACAGTGCCGGATTTGAAAGGACTTGAGAGATGGATCACAAGGTTGACGGGGAACCGTTCGACCATATTCGAAGGCGCTCGGGCGTTCATAAGCCCAGATAGAGAGGGGTCTGTAGGCAGGCACCTCGTTTCAGTCGCCGCGGACTACCATCACCCACATGACGCGTGTACTGCTCGCCGAGGACGACGCATCCATCTCGGAGCCCCTGGCCCGCGCCCTGCGCCGGGAGGGGTACGAGGTCGAGGTCCGGGAGGACGGCCCCAGCGCCCTGGACGCAGGACTGCAGGGCGGCGTCGACCTCGTCGTCCTGGACCTGGGCCTGCCGGGCATGGACGGTCTGGAAGTCGCCCGCCGGCTGCGCGCCGAGGGCCACGGCTTCCCGATCCTGGTCCTCACCGCCCGCGCGGACGAGGTCGACACGGTCGTCGGCCTGGACGCCGGCGCCGACGACTACGTCACCAAGCCCTTCCGCCTGGCCGAGCTGCTGGCCCGGGTCCGGGCCCTGCTCCGGCGCGGCGCCGCCGAGACCGTCCAGCCCCCCGCCACCCACGGCGTGCGCATCGACGTCGAATCGCACCGCGCGTGGATGGGGGAGGAGGAGCTCCAGCTCACGGCCAAGGAGTTCGACCTGCTGCGGGTCCTGGTCCGCGACGCCGGCCGGGTCGTCACCCGCGACCAGCTCATGCGCGAGGTCTGGGACACCACCTGGTGGTCCTCCACCAAGACGCTCGACATGCACATCTCCTGGCTGCGCAAGAAGCTGGGCGACGACGCCGCGAACCCCCGCTACATCGCCACCGTCCGCGGCGTCGGCTTCCGCTTCGAGAAGAGCTGAGCGGTCCGCTCCGCAGACGCCTAGGGCATGCTCTAGGACATGCGCCGCCGCCTCATCCAGTCCACGCTCGCCGTGGTGCTCGTCGTGATCGCCGTCTTCGGGGTCTCCCTCGTCATCGTGGAGACCCGGACCATCACCAGCAGCGCCCAGGACCGCATCGAGTCCGAGGCGCTGCGGCTGGTGGGCATCGTCGAGGCGAACGTCCTGGAGCGGAAGAAGGTCGACCCCGTCGCCCTCGCCGAGCAGCTGGACGCCGGCCACTACGCGCGGATCACCATCCCCGGGCAGCCGGCCCTGGAGGTGGGCGACCCGATCACCGACAGCGTCAACCGCGGCACCGCGCGCGGCGAGCAGGGTGAGACGGTGATCGTCGAGGAGTCCCGCTCCACCGTGACCAGGGAGGTCGTGCGGACCCTGGCCGTGGTCGGCGCGGTGGCCCTGCTGGCCGTCGTGGCGGCCGTCCTGCTCGCCGTACGGCAGGCGAACCGGCTGGCCTCCCCCCTCACCGACCTCGCCGAGACGGCGGAGCGGCTGGGATCGGGCGATCCGAGGCCCCGGCACAAGCGGTACGGAGTCCCCGAGCTGGACCGGGTCGCGGACGTGCTGGACTCCAGCGCCGAGCGGATCGGCCGGATGCTGACCGCCGAGCGGCGCCTGGCCGCGGACGCCTCGCACCAGCTGCGCACCCCGCTCACGGCGCTGTCGATGCGGCTGGAGGAGATCACGGTCACCGAGGACCTGGAGACCGTCCGGGAGGAGGCGACGATCGCCCTGACCCAGGTGGAGCGGCTCACGGACGTGGTGCAGCGGCTGCTCACGAACTCGCGGGACCCGCGGACGGGCTCGGCCGTCCCCTTCGACCTGGACGAGGTCGTCAAGCAGCAGGTGGAGGAGTGGCGACCCGCCTACCGCAGCGCCGGCCGGGCCATCGTGCGCTCCGGCAAGCAGGGCGTACGGGCCGTCGGCACGCCGGGCGCGGTCTCGCAGGTCCTGGCCACCCTGGTGGAGAACGCCCTGATGCACGGCGGCGGCACGGTCGCCCTGCGCACCCGGGTGATCGGCAACCAGGCGGTGCTGGAGGTCACGGACGAGGGGCCGGGGGTCCCGGCCGACCTCGGAAACCGGATCTTCGAGCGGGCCATCAGCGGCCGCAACTCCACCGGGATCGGCCTCGCGGTCGCCCGGGACCTCGCGGAGGCGGACGGCGGACGCCTCGAGCTGCTCCAGACGCAGCCGCCGGTGTTCGCGCTGTTCCTCAGCAGGACGGCGCCGGAACGGGCCGAGCCGTCGGCCACGGTGCGCTAGCCGCTGCCGGAGGCCGTACGAGGGGCGGTACGCGAGCCCGTACTAGTTGTTCGCGGGCTCCGGCTCGGGCAGCGGATCGGGCCTGCACCCCGGCTCGGCGGCCAGGGGCGCAGGCTCCGGTATCGGCTCGGCCGCCGGCGCGGCCGCGGGCAGGGCCTTGAAGACCCAGGTCCGGTACGACCAGAAGCGGAAGACCGTGGCGGTGCCGATGCCGATGAACTTGAACATGTTGCTCGCGAGCGGGCCGTCCCAGCCGAAGCCGTAGGTGGCGGTGTAGAGCACGCCGTTCTCGATGACCAGGCCGATCCCGCTGAACGCGGCGAACAGGGCCATCTCGCGGGTGCGGCCGCTCTGGGCGCGGTCCCGGTAGGCGAAGTAGCGGAAGCCGAGGTAGTTCGTCACGATGGCCACGACGGTCGCTATCACGCTCGCGCGCACCACCTGCAGGTCCGTCGTGTTGCGGATCAGGTTGAAGACACCCAGGTTGACCAGCACACCCAGACCGCCGACCGCCCCGAACTTGGCGACCTCTCGCACGAGGCCGCGTAGGCGTTCGAGAACAGATCCGTTCTCCGGAGCGCTCATCTGATGGTTCAGTCCCTGTCGGTCACCGCCCCGCTGGGGGCGTCCGGAGTTCTCCGTCAACCCGTTCATGGTAAGTGTCCCCCCTGCGGCCCGTCTGTGCCTTCGGACACCGTGCGACGCACGGCACACCGTCGGGTCCGCGCCAGGGTCCGGTCCGGATGGCGGAATACCGGCGGATACCCTGGAGGAGTGACGTTCCCGGTAGTCGGCATGGTCGGCGGCGGTCAGCTCGCCCGCATGACCCACGAGGCGGGTATCCCCCTCGGCATCAGATTCAAGCTCCTCAGTGACACCCCGCAGGACTCGGCGGCCCAGGTCGTGAACGATGTCGTCATCGGCGACTATCGCGACCTGGAGACGCTGCGTGCCTTCGCGCGCGGCTGCGACGTGATCACTTTCGACCACGAGCATGTACCCACGGAGCACCTGCGGGCCCTGGAAGCGGACGGCATTCCCGTCCGTCCGGGGCCCGACGCTTTGGTGCACGCCCAGGACAAGGGGGTGATGCGCGCCAAGCTCGACGAGATCGGCGCGCCCAGCCCCCGCCACCGGATCGTGAGCGATCCGGACGACGTGGTGGCCTTCGCGGACGAGGTGGGCGGTTTCCCCGTCATCCTCAAGACCGTGCGCGGCGGCTACGACGGAAAGGGTGTGTGGTTCGTCCGCACACCCGAGGACGCGCAGGCCCCCTTCAAGGCGGGCGTGCCGGTCCTCGCGGAGGAGAAGGTCGACTACGTCCGCGAGCTCGCGGCCAACATCGTCCGCTCCCCGCACGGCCAGGCGGTCGCCTATCCCGTCGTCGAGTCCGTCCAGGTGGACGGGGTCTGCGACACGGTGATCGCACCCGCTCCGAACCTCTCGGAGGACCTCGCGGGCGAGGCCCAGGCCCTCGCCCTGCGCATCGCCAAGGAACTCGGCGTGACCGGCCACCTGGCCGTGGAGCTGTTCGAGACCACCGACGGCCGGATCCTGGTCAACGAGCTGGCGATGCGCCCGCACAACAGCGGCCACTGGACCCAGGACGGTGCCGTCACCTCACAGTTCGCCAACCACGTACGGGCGGTCCTGGACCTCCCGCTGGGCGACCCGCGCCCCCGCGCCAAGTGGACGGTCATGGCGAACGTGCTGGGCGGGGACTACCCCGACATGTACGCGGCGTACCTGCACTGCATGGCCCACGACCCCCAGCTGAAGATCCACATGTACGGCAAGGACGTGAAACACGGTCGCAAGGTCGGCCACGTCAACACCTACGGCGACGATCTGGACGATGTGCTGGAGCGCGCACGCCACGCTGCCGACTACCTCAGAGGAACGGTCACCGCATGAGCACCCCCGCCGCAGCCCCCGTCATCGGCATCGTCATGGGCTCCGACTCGGACTGGCCCGTCATGGAGGCCGCCGCCCAGGCCCTCGACGAGTTCGAGATCCCCTACGAGGTCGACGTCGTCTCCGCGCACCGGATGCCGCGCGAGATGATCGCGTACGGGGAGCGGGCCGCCGAGCGCGGCCTGAAGGCGATCATCGCGGGCGCGGGCGGAGCCGCCCACCTGCCCGGCATGCTCGCCTCGGTCACCCCGCTGCCGGTCATCGGCGTGCCCGTGCCGCTGAAGTACCTCGACGGCATGGACTCGCTGATGTCGATCGTCCAGATGCCCGCGGGCGTTCCCGTCGCCACCGTCTCGATCGCCGGGGCGCGCAACGCGGGACTGCTGGCCGTACGGATGCTGGCCGCGCACGACGCGGAGCTGCTGGCCCGTATGAGCGACTTCCAGCAGGAGCTCAACGACCAGGCCACCGAGAAGGGCAAGCGGCTGCGTACGAAGGTCGCGAGCGCGGAGTCCTTCGGGTTCGGCAAGTGAGCGCCGCGCAGCATCTGGACGAGGCGCGCGCGCTGCTGGCCGAGCACCCCGTCGTGGACGGCCACAACGACCTGCCCTGGGCGCTGCGCGAGCAGGTGCGCTACGACCTGACGCAACGGGACATCGCCGGCGACCAGTCCGCCCACCTGCACACCGACATCCCCCGGCTGCGCGCCGGGGGTGTCGGGGCGCAGTTCTGGTCCGTGTACGTCCGCTCCGACTACGCGGGCGACGAGGCGGTCAGCGCCACCCTGGAGCAGATCGACGTCGTCGCCCAGCTGATCGACCGCTACCCCGGCGACCTCGTGCGGGCCCTGACGGCCGACGACATGGAGGCGGCCCGCGCCGACGGCCGGATCGCCTCCCTGATGGGCGCCGAGGGCGGCCACTCCATCAACAACTCGCTCGCCACGCTGCGCGCCCTGCACCAGCTGGGCGTGCGGTACATGACGCTCACCCACAACGACACGATCGACTGGGCGGATTCCGCGACGGACGAGCCCCGGCACGGCGGCCTGACCGACTTCGGCCGCGAGGTCGTCCGCGAGATGAACCGCGTCGGCATGCTGGTGGACCTCTCGCACGTCGCCGCGACGACGATGCGGGACGCGCTCGCGGTCTCCGCCGCGCCGGTGGTCTTCTCGCACTCCTCGGCGCGGGCGGTCTGCGACCACCCGCGCAACATCCCCGACGACGTGCTGGCGCTGCTGCCGGCCAACGGCGGGGTCGCCATGGCCACCTTCGTCCCCAAGTTCATCCTCCCGGCGGCGGTGGAATGGACGCTGGCCGCGGACGCGAACCTGCGGGCCCACGGCTACCACCACCTGGACACCACCCCCGAGGCGATGGCCCTGCACCGGGCCTTCGAGGCGGAGCGTCCGCGCCCGGTGGCCACGGCCGCCACGGTGGCCGACCACCTGGACCACATGCGCGAGGTGGCCGGCGTCGACCACATCGGCATCGGCGGGGACTACGACGGCACGGCCTTCACCCCCTCCGGGCTGGACGACGTGGCCGGCTACCCGAACCTGGTCGCAGAGCTGCTGGCGCGCGGCTGGTCCACGGCGGACCTGGCCAAGCTGACCTGGTCCAACGCGGTACGGGTGCTGCGCGACGCGGAAGCCGTGGCGCGCGACCTCTCGGCGTCCCGGGGCCCGTCGAACGCGGTCCTCTAGAGGCCGGCGGGGGCGGACCCGGGGCGGACCCGGGGCGGACGCGGCGGATACGGCGGATGGGGCGACGGGTGTGACCTGCGGATCTCACCCGAACGCCACATCCGCCGGGCGCCCCCGCAGTCCCGCGTGTCACGGTGGCACCATCCCTCCCTGCTGCCGCCGAGACCGGAGCGAATGCCATGGCCGACCTGCAGGACGAACCCCACTCAGTGGGCATCGGAGCCGGGGACCTCCCGGCCCCCGCCACACCGGAGTCCGCGGCGAGCGCCCTCGAACGGGCCGCCGCGCTGCTGTCCGTGCATCCCGTCGCGGACGGGTGCAACACCCTCGTCTGGACCCTGCGCCAGAGCCCCTACCACGACATCGACAAGCCGGGGGACAGCGGTGTCGACACCGACCTGCCGCGGCTGCGTGCGGGCGGGGTGGGCGCGCAGTTCTGGTCCCTGATGCCCCCGAACGACGCGTCCGCCCCCGCCGACCAGGTGGTGTCCGACACGCTCGAACAGATCGACGTGGCGCTGACCCTGCTGCGCCGCTACCCGGACAACCTCAGCCTCGCGCTGAACGCCGACGACATGGCCGACGCCCGCAATCGCGGCCGCATCGCCTCGTTCCTGGGGCCTGTGCCCGGCCGTATGATGACGGACTCCCTCAGTGCGCTGCACGCATTCCATGCGCTCGGCGTACGGATCCTCGCGCCCGCCGGAGCGATCTGGGCGCGGGAGGACCTGACGGTCTTCGGCCACGAGGTGGTCCGCGAGGCGAACCGGCTGGCGATCCTGCTGGACCTCACCGGCTGCCCGCCGTCGGTCGCCTGCCAGCTCGCCGAGGCCTCCAAGGCCCCGGTGGTCATCTCGAACACGGCCGCCGCCGCACTGAACCCGCACCCGGGGAACGTGCCCGACGAGGTCCTGCTCGCGCTGCGCCAGGCCCACGGCCTCGCCATGGTCACCTTCGACACCGCGCGCACCGGCGACTCCCTGCACGCGGTCGCGGACCACCTCGACCACGTCCGGACGGTCGCGGGCCCCGAGAGCGTGGGCCTCGGCGCCGCCTTCGGGACCGAACCGCGCAACCCCCGCCCCACCGGCCTGACCGACCCCTCGGGCTACCCGCGGCTGATCGCGGAGCTACTGGACCGAGGCTGGCCGGAGTCCGACGTAGCGCTGCTGACCTGGGGCAACACCCAGCGCGTCCTGCGCGACGCGGAGTTCATCTCCCGCGCCGCCCAACACCGCCGCACCGCCCCTTCCTGAAGGACACCGCCGCGCCTCCGGCCCTGCCCGGCCCATCCCGCGCCGCCAGGCCACTGCGGCCCGGCCCCGCCCCGCCGGCGTACGAGGCGCGGGCTTGGGAGCGGAGCCGCGGCCTCTCACCCCGCCGTCCTTCGTCCGGCGCGCGGGGGCGGGGCAGCGCGCCGCAACGGCGCGCCGGATCCGGCCGGCCCGTCCCGCAGGGGCCCGGCGGCCCCGCTCAGGCCCGCGGACGGCCCATCGCGCGATAGGTCCAGCCCGCCGCCCGCCACCGCACGGGATCGAGCGCATTGCGGCCGTCCAGGACGAGCCGGTCCGTCACGACGGCCGCCAGCCCCGCCGGGTCCAGATCGCGGAACTCGCGCCACTCGGTCAGGTGCAGCACGACCTCCGCACCCCGCGCCGCCTCCAGCGCGGAGTCCGCGTACCTCAGCGTGGGGAAGACCCGCCGGGCGTTGTCCATGCCCTTGGGGTCGTAGACGGTGACCTGCCCGCCCTGGAGGTGGATCTGACCGGCCACGTTCAGAGCGGGCGAGTCCCGTACGTCGTCCGAGTCCGGCTTGAAGGTCGCGCCGAGCACGGCGACCCGCTTGCCGAGGAACGACCCGCCCACGGCGTCACGGGCCAGCTCGACCATGTGCCCGCGCCGGCGCATGTTGATGGAGTCCACCTCGCGCAGGAAGGTCAGCGCCTGGTCGGCCCCCAGCTCGCCGGCCCGTGCCATGAAGGCCCGGATGTCCTTGGGCAGGCAGCCGCCGCCGAAGCCGATCCCGGCCCGCAGGAACTTCGCGCCGATCCGCTCGTCGTAACCGATCGCCTCCGCCAGCTTGACCACGTCACCGCCGGCGGCCTCGCACACCTCCGCCATCGCGTTGATGAAGGAGATCTTGGTGGCGAGGAAGGAATTGGCGGCGGTCTTGACGAGCTCGGCGGTAGGGAAGTCGGTGACGACCAGCGGGGTCCCCTCCGACATCGGCGTCTCGTACACCTCGCGCAGCAGCTTCTCGCCGCGCTCCCCCTGAACGCCGACCACGATCCGGTCGGGGTGCAGGGTGTCCTGCACGGCGAAGCCCTCCCGCAGGAACTCCGGGTTCCAGGCCAGCTCCACGTCCTCGCCCGCCGGGGACAGCTCCACCAGCTTCGCCGCCAGCCGCTCCGCCGACCCCACCGGGACCGTCGACTTGCCGACCACCAGCACCGGCCTCGTCAGGTGCGGGGCCAGCGAGGCCATCGCGGAGTCGACGTACGACATGTCGCAGGCGTACTCGCCGTGCTTCTGCGGAGTGTTCACGCACACGAAGTGGATGTCGCCGAAGGCGCCGACCTCCTCCCAGGAGGTGGTGAACCGCAGCCGCCCCGTCGAGCCCGGCAGTCCGGCCACGTGCTGGGCCAGCAGTTCCTCCAGCCCGGGCTCGTACATCGGCACCCGGCCCGACGCCAGCATTTCGATCTTCTCGGGCACCACGTCCAGGCCCAGCACTTCGAACCCCAGCTCCGCCATCGCCGCGGCGTGGGTCGCGCCGAGATATCCGGTGCCGATCACAGTGATCTTGAGGGGGGCCATGGGTGCTCCAGAGGTGCGGGGCCTTTGCGGCCACTGAGCATAGTCGGGCCCACCAGCGGGGACGCTCCCCAGGAGACCCCTGCTGTCACGCAACTCACGTAGGCCTTCCATATCGCCATCCGTGACCGGGCCACTAAGCTTGGGTTACTTAACGGTAGTTAGCATCACGCATCACCCTGGGGAGTGAGAGATCTTGGCGGGTTCTGCCGACTTCGACCTGTACCGCCCGGCCGAGGAGCACGACATGCTCCGCGAGTCGGTCCGCTCGCTCGCCGAGGCGAAGATCCTGCCGTTCGCCGCCGCGGTCGACGAGGAGTCCCGCTTCCCGCAGGAGGCCCTCGACGCCCTGGTCGCCAGCGACCTGCACGCCGTCCACGTGCCCGAGACCTACGGCGGTGCGGGCGCCGACGCCCTCGCCACCGTGATCGTGATCGAGGAGGTGGCCCGCGTCTGCGCGTCCTCCTCCCTGATCCCGGCCGTGAACAAGCTCGGCTCGCTCCCGGTGATCCTCTCCGGCTCCGAGGAGCTCAAGGCCAAGTACCTCGGGCCGCTCGCCAAGGGCGACGCGATGTTCTCGTACGCGCTCTCCGAGCCGGACGCCGGCTCCGACGCCGCCGGCATGAAGACCCGCGCCGTACGCGACGGGGACTTCTGGGTCCTCAACGGCGTCAAGCGCTGGATCACCAACGCGGGCGTCTCCGAGTACTACACGGTCATGGCCGTCACCGACCCTTCGATGCGCTCCAAGGGCATCAGCGCCTTCGTCGTGGAGAAGGGCGACGAGGGCGTGTCCTTCGGCGCCCCGGAGAAGAAGCTCGGCATCAAGGGCTCCCCGACGCGCGAGGTCTACCTCGACAACGTCCGGATCCCCGCCGACCGCATGATCGGCGCCGAGGGCACCGGCTTCGCCACCGCGATGAAGACCCTGGACCACACCCGCATCACGATCGCGGCCCAGGCGCTCGGCATCGCCCAGGGCGCCCTGGACTACGCCAAGGGCTACGTCCAGGAGCGCAAGCAGTTCGGCAAGCCGATCGGCGACTTCCAGGGCGTGCAGTTCATGCTCGCGGACATGGCCATGAAGATCGAGGCCGCCCGCCAGCTGACCTACGCCGCAGCGGCGAAGTCCGAGCGCGTCGACGCCGACCTCACCTTCTTCGGCGCCGCGGCCAAGTGCTTCGCCTCCGACGTGGCCATGGAGGTCACCACGGACGCCGTCCAGCTCCTCGGCGGCTACGGCTACACCCGTGACTACCCGGTGGAGCGCATGATGCGCGACGCCAAGATCACGCAGATTTACGAAGGCACGAACCAGGTCCAGCGGATCGTCATGGCGAGGAACCTGCCGTAACGAGCCCGGCCCGTACGTACGTGAACGACCCCCGGCGTCTCGCCGGGGGTCGTTCGCGTCGTGTGCCCGGGCAACCCTCCGCGCCCCTGCGGGAAGTGGCCCAGAACCACCGTTCGAATATGGCCCAAGGGCATCTATGATGCTGTCGCACCGGGCTGGTCGCCGCCGTTCAGGCCGTATGACCAGAGGCGTTGACGGGCCGACAGCCACCACTCCTGCGGCCGCCTCCACCTAGGCTTAAGGACTTGAGCATGACCACAGAGACGGTCACACCCGGCCGCAGCAAGCCCGAAAGCCAGGAAACCCCCTCCGGCGGCAAGCGGCGTACGCGAGGGCAGCGCATCCGGCGGGGCATCGCCTGGACGGCGCTCGGTCTGGTTCTGGTGGCGGGAGGCACCGGCTGGTGGATGTACCACCGCCTGGACTCGAACCTGAGCGCCGTGGACCTGAACCAGGCCCTCGGCCCGGACCGGCCCGAGAAACTCCCCTCAAGCGGTACGAATCTGCTGATACTCGGCTCCGATTCCAGGGCCGGCGCCAACGGGGAGCTGGCCGGCGGCAGCAGCGGCGGTCTCTCGGACACCACGCTGATGGTGCACATACCCGACGGCCGGCAGCAGGCGGTCGTGGTCAGCATCCCGCGCGACACCCTGATAACGAGACCCGAGTGCCAGAAAAGCGACGGCTCGCTGCTCCCCTCCCGCGAGCGCGTCATGTTCAACTCGCTTCTCCCGCAGGCCGGTCCCGGCTGTGTGGTCAAGACCGTCGAGAAGATGTCCGGCGTGCGGATGGACCACTACATCGAGGTCGACTTCGCCGGCTTCAAGAACCTGGTCGACGCGATCGGCGGTGTGCACATCACGCTGAAGGAGCCGATCAGGCACGGCGCGAGCGGCCTCAACCTGGCAGCCGGTCCCCAGAAGCTCAACGGGACGCAGGCGCTGGGTTTTGTACGGACCCGGCTCGGCGTCGGTGACGGCAGCGACCTCGGCCGCATCAGCAACCAGCAGATGTTCCTGACCGCCCTGCTCAGCGAGGTGAAGCAGCAGGACCTGCTCGGCAGCCCCGCCAAGTCCTTCGAAATCGCCGATGCCGCCACCCGGTCGATGACGACCGACTCCGAACTCGCGTCCCTCACCTCGCTCGCGGCCTTCGCCCGCAGCATGAAGGGCGTCGATCCCGCCACCATGGAAACCGTCATGCTGCCCGTGGCGTACGACAAGACCGACCCGAACCGCGTGGTGGCGGCCGAGCCGCAGGCGTCCACCCTGTGGAAGGCCCTGCGCGAGGGAACGAAGATCCCGGAGTCGGCGAAGAAGTCGCCCGCGACCGGCGGCTGACGGACAGCACGACGACGGCCCGCTCCCTCATGAGGAAGGCGGGCCGCGGTGTTGTCGCCCGAAGTCCGAAGTCCGAAGTCAGACGTCCGAAGCCGAAGTCCGAAGCTCGCCGCGCGCAACGGCAAAAGCGGCAAGAGCGGCAAGAACGGCAGCAGCGGTGAGCCTGTGATCCGCCCCACGCCCGCCGCCCCCGCTCCGGCTCTTGGGCACCACTCCGATGGGCTAAATTTGGACCTTCGTACGCCGGAATCGGTTGGGGAGAACGCAATGACGGAAGCGATCCTGCTGGTCGGCGGACAAGGGACGCGGTTGCGCCCCGTGACGGTGAACACGCCGAAGCCGATGGTCCCCACAGCAGGCGTCCCGTTCCTCGCCCACCAGATAGCCCGCGCCGCCGCCGCCGGTGTCACGCACATCGTGATGGCCACCTGCTACCTCGCCGAGGTCTTCGAGCCCTACTTCGGCGACGGATCCGACTTCGGCGTCCACCTGGAGTACGTGGTCGAGGACGAGCCGCTCGGCACCGGCGGCGCGATCCGCAACGCCGCGCAGCTGCTCACCGGGGACCCGGACTCCGCCGTCCTCGTCTTCAACGGCGACATCCTCACCGGCCTGGACATCGCCGGCCTGGTGGAGTCCCACAAGACGGCCGACGCCGACGTCTCCCTGCACCTGGTCCGCGTCGAGGACCCGCGCGCCTTCGGCCTGGTCCCCACGGACTCCGAGGGGCGGGTGCTGGCCTTCACCGAGAAGCCGCAGACCCCCGAGGAGATCATCACCGACCAGATCAACGCCGGCTGCTACGTCTTCCGACGCAGCGTCATCGACTCCATCCCGGCCGGCCGGCCGGTGTCCGTCGAGCGCGAGACGTTCCCCGGCCTGCTCGCATCCGGGGCCCGGCTGCACGGCGTCACCGAGAACAGCTACTGGATGGACCTCGGCAGGCCCGAGTCCATCATCCAGGCCTCCGCCGACCTGGTCCGCGGCGTGGTCTCCTCCCCGGCGGTCCCCGGGCGCCGCGGCGAGTCCCTGGTGCTGCCCGGCGCCCAGGTGGAGGCCGGGGCCAAGCTGTCGGGAGGCACCGTCGTCGGCGCCGGCGCCCGGATCGGGGCCGGAGCGGTCGTCCAGGGCTCCATCGTGCTCGACGACGCGGTCATCGGCCCCGACGCCCAGGTGAGCGCCAGCCTGATCGGCGCCCGTGCCTCGGTGGGCGCGCGGACCGTACTGGACGGCACGGTCGTCGGCGACGGCGCCGTCGTGGGGGCCGACAACGAACTGCGCTCCGGGGCCCGGGTGTGGTGCGAGGCCGAACTGCCCGCCGCCGCCATCCGTTTCTCCCCGGACGCCTGATCCGGGTCCGGGGAGGGGGCGCCGCCGCGGTCAGTTTCCGCGGACGGTGACCTTCTCGTCGTTCTGGATCTGCTTCACCAGCTGCTGCACCTTCGCCTTGTCCCAGACGAGGTTGCCGCCGCGCTGGCCGGAGATCGGCATGTTCATCGAGACGCCGTCACCGCCGTTGACGCCCTTCATCGCGAAGAACATCTGGCCCATGTCGTACAGGCCCATGTCCTTGTCGACGATCAGCGTGTCCAGTCCCGCGCCGAGCGTGGGGTACAGCGCGAACGGGTTGAGGACCGTCGACGGGGTCGCGGCCTGGCTTGCCAGCGCCGACAGGAACTTCTGCTGGTTCTTCGTCCGCTGCAGGTCCGACTCGGCGAAGGCGTAGCGGGTCCGGACGAAGGCCAGTGACTGCTCGCCGTTCAGCGTCTGCTTGCCCGCCTTGAAGTCGGCGCCCGACTTCTCGTCCTTGAAGCCCTCCTCGATGTTCAGCTCCACACCGCCCAGCGCGTCCACGATGTTCGCGAAGCCGGCGAAGCCGATCTCCGCGTAGTGGTCGATGCGCAGACCGGTGTTGTGCTCCACCGTCCGCACCAGCAGCTCGGGCCCGTCCTCCGCGTACGCCGCGTTGAGCTTGACCCGGCGGCCCTGCGCCGGGAACTTCTTGCCCGACTGGGAGCCCACGAAGGACGGGATCTCCACGTCCGAGTCGCGCGGCAGCGAGATCATCGTGTTCCCGCTGGAGCACTTCGCCAGGATCATCATCGAGTCGGTGCGCTTGCCCTCGGCCGAGCCCGTGTGGAGCTTCTTCTTCTCCTCGTCGGACATGCCCTCGCGGCTGTCGGAGCCCACGATCAGGTACGTCGTGCAGTCGCCCTCCTTGGGGCGCTCGATGACCTTGGAGAGGTCCACTTCGCGGCGCACCTTGGAGTCGGCCCAGAAGTAGGTGGCGACCGAGGTCACGAGCAGCGCCGAGACCAGCACGATCGAACCGACCTTGATCCGCTTGCGCCAGTCCGGGGCGGGGCCGGGCGCCCGCCCGGGGCGGCCGGGCCCCGACGGCCCGCCGGGACCGCCCGGCCCGCCCGGAGCGCCGCCCGCGGGAGACCCGTAGACCTGGCCGGTGTTGTAGCCGCTGTCGTAACCGCCGTACGTGTCGTGGCTCCCCGCCTGCTGCGGGGGTACGCCGTAGGCCGGCGCAGGGCCCGCCGGCCGGTCCGGGCGCGGGGGCTGCGCGGGTCGCGGCGCCTGCTGCGGCTGCCGCCGGATGTGCCGCATCCGCTGTACTCCCTCGGGCTGCGGCTGCGCGCTGCCGCGCCCGTACGCGTCGTCACGACCTTCTGGCCAGTCATTCATGCGCCTAAGGATGCCTTCCCCGGCGCGTCGTCCGACAGCCCGGGGGTGGATCCGTGCCGGTGCTGTTGCAGAGCTGATGCCTCCGGTACGGATCTAAGGTGTCCGTATGACACAGATACCGGGCGAGCTGCCCGGGAAGCCGACCGCGGCCTCCCGTACGACCCTCAGCCACATCATGACCGCGAACGACACCAACCTTCTCGGAACGGTGCACGGCGGTGTGATCATGAAGCTGGTGGACGACGCGGCCGGCGCCGTGGCCGGGCGCCACTCCGGCGGTCCGGCGGTCACCGCCTCCATGGACGAGATGGCCTTCCTCGCGCCCGTGCGCGTGGGCGACCTCGTCCACGTGAAGGCCCAGTGCAACTGGACCGGCCGCTCCTCCATGGAGATCGGCGTACGGGTCCTCGCGGAGCGGTGGAACGAGTCCACCCCCGCCACCCAGGTCGGCAGCGCCTACCTCGTCTTCGCGGCCGTGGACGCCGACGGCAAGCCCCGTCAGGTGCCGCCCGTCCTCCCGGAGACGGAACGGGACGAGCGGCGCTACCAGGAGGCCCAGATCCGCCGCACGCACCGGCTCGCCCGCCGCCAGGCGATCATGGCGCTGCGCGAGGAGCGCGCGGCCCAGGGCTTCGACGACTGACGGCTTGACGGCCTGCGAGCCTGGCGCCCTGACGGCCTGCGAGCCTGGCGCCCTGTCGGCCTGACGGGCGAGGTGTCGTCAGTTGCCGCAGACCACCTGGTCGCCCGTGACCACCCCGAAGGTGCCCTGGTACGGGTCTTCCGCGCGCACCGGCACCACCTTGCGGTAGTCCGCGCCCGCGGTTACCACCACGGTCCGCCCCTGGCGCGCCACCGGCCGCAGCAGGCTGCCCGGCAGCGCGGTCGCCACCGACCGGGCGGAGCGGTCCCAGCGCGGGTCGTACGCGATCACCGTGCGCCTGACCTCGCGGCTGGCGCCGTTGCCGGGGGCCCGGGTGGTGTCGAAGCCGGTGGCGCGCAGCGCCGCGTCGACCCGTCCGCCCAGCCCGTCGATCCGCGTGCCGTTCTCCACCTGGACCCGGACCTGCTGCGGGGGCACGTCCACCGGGACGGCCGCGGGCCGGGCGGCGGCGGCCGTCGGGGGCCGGACCGGGGCCAGCGGCCGGTCCTGGCGCAGCGCCTCGAACAGCTGGGCCGCCTTCGGCTCGTCCCATTTGACGGTGGAGCCGATGCCCTTGACGCGGAACGACGGGTTGCCGATGGGCACCGAGGCGAACTCCGAGGAGGACGGGGTGAAGTCCCGCATCGCCTGCCCGAGCGCCAGCATCTGCTCGGAGCCGAAGTCCTTGTCGGCCCGGACCGAGCCGAGCAGGGTGGAGCTGACCTCCTTGAACTTCACCGGGTTCAGCAGTACCCCGCCACCGGTCGCCTGCTTGATCAGTGCGGCGATGAAACGCTGCTGACGCTGCATCCGGCCGAGGTCCGAGGCGCCGTCGACATGGCGCGAGCGCACGTACTGCAGGGCCTGCCCGCCGCTCAGCCGGTGGCTGCCGGGCAGCAGGTCGAGGCCGGTGTTCGGGTCGCGCATGGTCTTGGCCGTGCAGATCTCCACGCCGCCCATCGCGTCGACCGTCTTCATGAAGCTGGTGAAGTCGACCTCCAGGTAGTGGTCGATCTTCACCCGGGTCATGTTCTCCACGGTCCGCACGGTCAGGTTGGGCCCGCCCTCCGCGTACGCCGCGTTGAGTTTCAGCGGGTGGGCCTTGTGCGCCTTGCCGGTCACCAGGTCCCGGTGCGCGGGCACCTCGGCGTAACTGTCGCGGGGCAGGCTGATCACGCTCGCCCGCTCCTTGTCCGCCGACAGGTGCACCAGCATGATCGTGTCCGTGCAGTGGCAGGGCGCCCCGCCCAGGCGGTACTCGCGCTTCTCCTCCGGGGTGATCTTCTCGCGGCCGTCGGTGCCCACCAGCAGGAAGTTGACGCCGTGCCCGGCCTGCGGGCGGTTCTTCATGTCCTTGAACGGGTCCACCCGCTCGATCCCGGTGTCCAGGCCGGTCATCACGGCGTGCCCGACGGCCCCGGAGCCCAGTACCGCCACCGACAGCCCGGCCGCGAGCCGCACCCCCCACCGGGGGCGGTCGCCCCGGCGCCGTGCCGGACCTCCGCCGGCGCCGCGGCGGGCGCGCGGCGGCTGGGCCGGCCCGGCGGGACGGGTGGGACGGTGCGGCTGGGGCACGGTGGACACCTCCGCGGGGAGCAGCAGGGAGACCGGTCGGGGGACGGGCCGGATCAGCTGATTCGACAGAACAGTAGGCCCATACGATCAGCCGCTGTCCTTACCGATCACTCGGCGCGCACCGTGTTCCCCCGTACGCGGTAACGTGACACCGATACCCGACCTTGAAGGACCACATGCCCGCCCAGCAGCCCGCAGTCTCGGTGATCATGCCGGTGCTCAATGAGGAGCACTACCTCCGTGATTCCGTCCGCCACATCCTGGAACAGGAGTACGCGGGCGAGATGGAGGTGGTGATCGCACTCGGGCCGTCCACGGACCGCACCGACGAGATCGCCGCCGAACTCGTCGCCGAGGATCCCCGAGTTCACACCGTCCCGAATCCCACCGGCCGGACCCCGGCGGCGCTGAACGCCGCCATCAAGGCCTCGCGTCACCCGATCGTGGTACGCGTCGACGGCCACGGCATGCTCTCGCCGAACTACATCGCGACCGCGGTCCGCCTCCTGGAGGAGACCGGTGCGCAGAACGTCGGCGGCATCATGCACGCCGAAGGCGAGAACGCCTGGGAAGAGGCCGTCGCCGCCGCGATGACCTCGAAGATCGGCGTCGGCAACGCGCCCTTCCACACCGGCGGCCAGGCGGGTCCGGCCGAGACCGTCTACCTCGGTGTCTTCCGGCGCGAGGCGCTGGAACAACAGGGCGGCTACAACGAGGAGTTCATCCGCGCCCAGGACTGGGAGCTGAACTTCCGCATCCGCGAAGCCGGCGGTCTGATCTGGTTCTCGCCGGAGCTGAAGGTCCAGTACCGCCCGCGGCGCTCCGTACGGGCCCTGGCCAAGCAGTACAAGGACTACGGGCGGTGGCGGCACGTGGTGGCCCGCTACCACGCGGGCTCCATCAACGTGCGCTACCTGGCCCCGCCGACCCTCGTCTGCGCGCTCGCCGCGGGCGTGGTCGTGGGCGTGACGGTCACCCCCCTCGGCTTCGCCGTTCCGGCCGGCTACGTCGCGGCGATCGTCGCTGGTTCCGTACCGGCGGGCAGGGGCCTGGGGCTCAAGGCCCGGGCGCAGATCCCCGTTGCGCTGGCGACCATGCACCTGTGCTGGGGCTTCGGCTTCCTGACCAGCCCGCGCGCGCTGGCGAACAAGCTCATCGCGAGCCGCCGCCCGGCCGTGCACCGGGACTCCTCGCAGGTCTGAGACGCGCGGACGTAAGAAGCGGACGTACGAAGGGGCCCGGTGCTGCTGCACCGGGCCCCCTTTCGTGGCCGTCCTACCAGGTGAAGCCCTCTTGGATCTTCATGCAGGCCTTCGCGTTGTCGCCGTTGAGCGCGCGGGCGGAGTCCGGGGCCTTGGTCGGGGCGGGCGGCGGCGGGGTCGGCGCGTCGCCGGTCCGCCAGTCCTTGCCGACGAACAGGACGATCCCGGACACCTCGTCCGTCTTCTGCACCGAGGTCGCCGGCAGGCCCAGCGCGGCGGCCAGGGCGCCGGCGTCGGCCGCCTGGCCGTCACCGGCGAAGCGGATCACCGTGGTGTCCTCGGCTCCCGTCTGGGTTGCGGCGGTGGCCTTGGTGAAGCCCTTGCGGACCAGCAGGGCCGCGACGTCGGTCGCCCGGTTCCTGGCCCTGGCCTCGGCGCCGTCCTTGCCGCCGGTCGCGTTGCGGACGCTGACCGCGATCTTCGCGGGCGCTGCCGGCGCTGCGGTGGTGGGGGCGGTGGTCGGCTGCGGGCCAGGCGTGGACGGGGTACCCGGAGCGGTGGACCCGCCCGGCGCGGTGGAGGCGCCCCCGGGGGTCGGCGACGCCGAGCCCTGGCCGTCGAGGGCGATGTCCTCGCGGACCATCCTGAACAGGTCCTCGGCCTCGCCCGCCTTGGGTTCGACCCGCCCGTCCAGGCCGGGCTTGGTGCTGTAGACCCACGGCATGGTGGTCATGGTGATCCGGCCCGGCGGGACCTTCTTGAGCTCCATGCTG
The DNA here is from genome assembly GCF_053610945.1 of Streptomyces sp. NPDC054849. NCBI lineage: Bacteria > Bacillati > Actinomycetota > Actinomycetes > Kitasatosporales > Streptomycetaceae > Streptomyces > Streptomyces sp. NPDC054849. Next base: position 29,842 of record NZ_JBSGZI010000054.1, on the reverse strand, counting down.
AGGTCGTACAGCTTGTCGATCTTGTTCAGGCCGGTGTCCACGACCATGGCGTCGATGGCCGCCTGCGCCAGGCTGTTGAGCTTCACCGGGTTGCTGAGCTTGGCGTTCTTGCGGAACTCGCGGGCCATCGAGTTCATGTACTGGTGCTGGGCGTGGGTGCGGCCGATGTCGGTGCCGTCCTCGAAGCCGTAGCGGGTACGCAGCCACTGCAGGGCGGTCTCGCCCTGGATGATGCTCTCGCCCGCCGGCAGCTTCAGGCCGGAGCCCTTGCCGTCACGAGTGAGGGAGTGGACGTTCTGCTCGACGCAGACCGGGACGCCGCCGATGGCGTCCGCCATCGAGACCACGCCCTTGAAGTCGATCATCATGAAGTGGTCGATGGGGATCTTGGTCAGCTCGGTCCAGGCGGCGACCGTGCAGCCCGGCCCGCCGCGCTGGAGGGACTCGTTCGTCTGGACGAGCCCCTTGCTGGCGGGATGCACCTTGCCGTTCGGCTCGGTGCACTTGGGCATCATCAGCATCGTGTCGCGGGGCATCGAGACCACGGACATGTTGCTGCGGTCGGCGGACAGGTGCAGCAGCATCTGCACGTCCGCCAGCGGCGGGCCGTCGAAGGTGTCCGAGGCCCCGCCGAGGGCCTGGTTCTCCGCGTCGTCACGCGCGTCGGAGCCGATCAGCAGGATGTTCAGGGGGGTCTGCCCGAAGGCGTTGGGCTTGGAACCGCCCAGCCTGTTCTCCCCGAGGTTCAGGGCGTCCGTCTGGATGCTGCCGTTCAGATGGCGGTAGTAGAGGTATCCGGCCCCCGCCGTCCCGAGTATGAGCAGGGACAGCACGGAGGACACCCAGCGCAGCACGCGCCGCCGGCCCCGTCTCGCGGGCCGGCCGCGGCCGGCCCGGCGGGCCGCTCCGGAGCCGCTCCGTGGCGGGGGCACCGCGCCGGGCGCGTCCGCACCGCCGCCGGGTATGCCCTCGGCGGCCTGGGCGTCCGCCCCCTCCTCCCGCACGCTGCTGTGCCTCACGCGTCCCCCCTCAAAATCCCTCTTGGTCGATGATGTGCCGGTATCACCGGCTGCGTCGCGCTACTTGGCGCAGATCGCCTTGTCGGCCTGGGCCCGCTGTACGTTCTCGGGCAGCTCCGGCACGGCCGGGGCCGACAGCGGGGCTCCCGGCTCCTTGAAGTCCGGACCCAGCGTCAGCTTCATCGCCGTCCTCGGCGCGGCGTCGGCCGTCCCCATCTTCATCGCGGTGGCCGGAAGCCCCAGAAGCTCGGCCAGCGCCCGGGCCTGGTCGGCCTGGTTGGGCGCGTACTCCAGCTGCGTGGCCCCGACCTTCTCGGGCGCGTTGCCGGTCTTGCCCTTGGGCACGCCCTTGGTGTTCAGCCAGTTCAGCGTGGTGGAGGCGGCGCCCGTGGGGCCACCGCCGTTGGACACGTCCACCCGTACGTCCCCTGCGGGCGCCTTGTTGCCCTGGAGCAGCGCGTCCTGCTTGGCCTTCGCGTCCGCGTCGGCCGCCTCCTTCGCGGCCTGCTCCTGCCTCTCGACCTCCGTGAGCGAGATGTCCCCCCGGATCATCTCCAGCAGCGGGTCGGCCAGGGACTTCTCGACGACGACGGTGGCCTTCTTGCCCTCCGGTTCGGCCGGATTGTCCTTTACGGGCAGGGTGGTGAAGGTGATGTTCTTCGTGTCGATGTTCTTCAACTCGCCGGCCAGATCGGTGAGTTTGGCGATGGTACCGATCCCCGAGTCCACGCTCAGCGACTTGGTGGCCGCCTCCGCGAGGGAGAGGAGCTTCTTGGGGTTGGTCAGCGTCTCCTGCGACTTCATCTGACGCATCATCGAACCCAGGAACTGCTGCTGGATCCTGATCCGGTCGAGGTCGCTGTTGTTGCCGAAGCCGTGCCGGGTGCGGACGAAGGCGAGGGCCTGCTCGCCCGACAGCCTGTGTTCGCCGGGGCCCAGCTTGAGCTGGGAGCCGTCCTCGTCGTTCACCGCCTTGTCCAGGCACACCGGTACTCCGCCCACCGCCGTGCTCAGCGTCTTGACGGCGTTGAAGTCGGCCATCATGAAGTGGTCGACCTCGATCCCGGTGAGTTCCTTGACGGTGCGCATGGTGCAGCCCGCGTCGCGGCCCTCCTGGCCCAGGCTGGTGTTGAAGCGGGTGCTTTTGACGGGCGCGATCGTCTTCGTCGAACCGTCCGGCTGCTTCGTCGGGCAGGCCGGGATGTTGGTGATCAGATCGCGGGGGATGGACAGGGCGGTCGCGTTCGTCCGGTCCTTCGAGACGTGGAACAGGATCGTGGTGTCGGCGTGGCCGACGCTGTCCTTGTCCCCGTAGGCCTCGTTGCCCGCGCCGGTGCGCTTGTCGGTTCCGATGACCAGGATGTTGATGGGCTGGTCCTTCTTGAAACCGCCGGTGCCCGCTCCCGCGACGTCGGTGACCTTGAGGTTGCCGTTCAGGTGGTCGTAATAGAGGTACGCCGCCACACCGCCCCCGACGAGCAGCAACGCCAGCGTCCCGCTGGTGATGAGCAGCGCCTTCTTACGGCGTCCGCCGCCTCCGCCCTTGCGGGAACGGCCACCGCGCCGGCCGCCGGGCGGGGCGTCGCCTCGGCGCGGCTTGGGTACACCCGGAGAGGGAGTGGTGGGGGTGACGGGGGCCGACGGCGATCTGCGAGGCGAGGCGACTTTGGGCCGCTGCTGCGCAACGGAGTCGCCCAGTTGCAGTTCGTAATTGCCTGTGCGGGGATTGAGTACCCACTGGTCTGCGGGGTCGATCTCGTCTGCCCGCCCACGGCTTTGCGCATCCACGGTTGCTCGAATCCTCCGTCGGTGCCTCGCGATGCGCCTCCCCCGGGGCGCCCGGTCAACGATCCGGCTGCTGGCGCCCGGTCTCTGGTCCGGCCGGGCACCGGATCGCTCACCTTATCCGCCCTGTTCGGCTGCAAACCATGCTGGTGACAAATTCCACTCCCCTTATAACGGGGCGAACCGCCCATCATGCGCGGTTCGGTCACCGGCTTTTGGGATTGCTTTACCGGCAGTCGGCGTTACCCGCCGTGGTTCCGGTGAAGGTGGGGACGGGTGCGGGAGGTGTGGCGGTTCCCGTACCGGCCGACGCGGTCTCGTCCGGAGTGGTCGAAGGCGTGGTCGAAGGCGTGGTGGGAGGCGCGGTGGGGGGCGTGGTGGGGGACGCGGTCGGCACCGGGATCGGGGTCGGAACCGGAGTCGGGGTCGGAATCGGGGTCGGGGCCACGGGCACCGGCTCCGGCGGGGCGACCGTCACCGGCTCGTCCATCCGCAGCTGCCGGAACAGCCGGGTCGCGTCCGGCTCCACCAGCTCGTCCCGGTTCGGATCGGCGACGTAGGGGCGGCGGGGCACGGTCAGGAACTGCACCTGATCGGTCGGTATGTCCCTTACGCCCCTTACGAGTTCGTAGAGGCCGCGCAGCGAGGCCAGTCCGGGGTCGGTGGTCACCGAGGAGGTCGCCGCGTCCAGCAGCGGGTACAGCCGGGCCGGATTCAGCAGGACCCCGTTGCTCTGCACCTTCTTGACGAGCGAGCCGAGGAACTGCTGCTGCCGTTCCATCCGTTCGGTGTCGCTGCCGTTGCCCAGGCTGTACCGGGCGCGGACGAAGCCGAGGGCCTGCTCGCCCCGGAGGGTCTGGCGCCCGGCGGCCAGCCTCAGCCTGGCCTCGGCGTCGTTCACCGGCTCCTTGAGGCAGACCTCCACCCCGCCGACCGCGTCGACCATCTTCTTGAACCCGCCGAAGTCGATCACCATGTGGTGATCGATCCGGATCCCGGTGAGCTTCTCCACCGTACGGATCGTGCAGGCGGCCCCGCCCCACTGGAACGCCCAGTTGAACTGTGCGAACCGCTCGTCGGTGCGGCTCCCGTCCGCCCCCAGGCAGGCGGGGATGTCCGCCATCAGGTCACGCGGTATCGACACGGCGGTCGCGCTCCTGCGGTCCCCGGGCAGGTGCAGCAGGATCGTGGTGTCCGAGCGCTGGGTGCCCCCGTCCTGCCCGTACGCGGCGTTGTCCTTGCCGGAGCGCGAGTCCGAGCCGATCAGCAGGATGTTCTGGGCGCCGGTGGCAGCGTGTGCCGGGCGGTCGCGGTCGTAGCGGTACAGCTCGGCGGCCGCCGAGGTGTCCTCGGTGATGTTCCCGTCGAGTTTGTTGTAGAGCCACCAGCCGGTGGCCGTGCCCGCCAGGACCAGGAAGGCCGACCCGAGGCCGACCCAGCGCAGCAGACGGCGCCGGCGGCTGCGCGGAGGCCGTCCCGCGCCTCCGGCCGCTGCGGTGCCACCCGGTATGCCTGCGCTGTCCGTCACTGGCGTACGTCCCCTCGCCCATGAGCTCGGAACCGTCAGCCGCACGAGTGGGCGCGGCCACTGCCGATCCTGCCCCCGGCCTGCCGGAGCAGCCCGGGGGCAGGGGGGTGTCTAGGGCCGTCCGGGTGACAAATCGCCCGTTCCCGCTGGTGAGCGGACCCGGGGTGAGCGGCGGAAGCGGGGGGGAAGGGGGGTGCGGGGGGCGGGGTGCGGACCCCGCCCTCCGCCCCCGTCCTAGACGGTGTGGGTGACGCGCTCGCTCTCGACCCGCTGGGCCAGCGCGTCCGCCGGCAGCCGGTCGAGGTTCCGGCACAGCACCACGGACGCGCCCGCGGCCAGCGGGCCGTAGAGCCCGGCCGAGAGCCCCTCCCAGGTGTCGTAGCCGAGCCCGGTCAGCACCCGTGAGCCCTCGCCGATCCCGAGCTTCGCCGCGTCCTCGCGGGCGCGGGCGACCAGCGCCGCGTGCGAGAGCTCCTCGCCGCCGACGATCAGCGCGGGACCCTCCGCCTCCACCGGGACGAACGGCGCGAACCGGTCGCCCTGCCCGGGCACCTCGACCGCGTAGTCCGCGAACCCGGCCGGCGGCTGCGGGAACCGGCCGCCCAGCGGCCGCAGCGCCAGCGCCACGCGCTCGCCGTCGCACTCCAGGGCCCGTTCCAGCGAGTCCGGCCCGCTGACGACGAGGTCGGCATCGCCCGGGTGCCCGCCCACCGAGGCCACGACCCCGACCGAGTCGCACGCGAGCAGCCACACGGCGCTCTGCCAGTGCGCCGGGAGCAACAGCGCGAGCCGGTCCCCGGGCTCGGCCCCCAGATCGCCCTGGAGCAGATTGGCGGTCTTGGCCACCCAATTGGCGAAGGTCGCGACGGACAATTCGACGCGTTCGCCGGTGGCGTCGTCGTAGAAGGTGACGAGCGGGCGGCCCGGATCGGCGGCGAGCGCGGATCGCAGCAGGTCGGCAGGGGTGTGGTCAGTGGCGTTCACCCGGCCCAGCGTACGCGGGCCCCTCCCCCGTACGGCGGCCACCGGCTCCGCCGTACGGGGGAGCACGGCGCGCCGCGCAGTGGACGCAGCGTCAGTTCTCGGATGGCGCCCGGTCGTGCGGGTCCCCACCATCCTTTTCATGCGTGGATTCCTTGCTTCCTCGATCGGCGTCGCGACGGCCGCCGTACTGGCCCTGCCCCTCGCGCTCCCTACTCCTGCCCTCGCCATCCCCTCCGCGGGTGCGGTCACCTCGGCGACCCCGTCCGGGTCCACCCAGTCGCTGCCGCTCGTCCCCGTGGGACCCGCGGCGGACCGCATTCCCGGTGTCCCCGGCATGAGCGCTTCCCCCGGCGGACCCGAGACGCAGGGCCTGGCCGCCCGCGAGGTCAAGACGTTCTCGCTGGTCGGGGTCGTCTGGGACGACGTGGCCACCGAGCTCCACGGCAGGGTGCAGGTCCGCACCCGCTCCGCCCGGACGGCCACCTGGTCCGACTGGCAGGACGTCGAGATCCACAACAGCGAGCACGCGGCCGACCTCGACGCGGCGGAACGCGGCTCCGGCCGGGTCCGCGGCGCCACCGCCCCGCTGTGGGTCGGCGAATCCGACGGTGTGGAGGTCCGCGTCCAGGCGGAACCCGGCGCCCCGGCCACCCGCGCGGGGTCCCGGCTGCCCACGGGCCTGCGGATCGAGCTCGTCGACCCGGGCGTGCAGACGCCCGCCGCGGGGTCGGACGGCAAGAACAGCGGCCCGGAGGGAGACGACAAGGGCGAGGTGACGGCGCCCGCCATGACGATGGAGATGGCGGAGTCCTCCGCGGCGAACATCCCGCACGCCCCGCTCGGCGCGAACGAGATCAGCGCCCTCGACAAGGCCGACTCCACCGCCGACGCGATCTTCGCGAGCGACGGCGAGCTGACCGCCGCGGCCGCCCCGTACATCGGTCCGCGCCCGCGGATCGTCACGCGCAAGGGCTGGGGCGCCGACGAGAGCCTGCGCGAGTCGGGCTTCGTCTACACGAGCACCGTCAAGGCCGCCTTCGTCCACCACACCGCCTCCGGCAACAACTACGCCTGCAAGGACGCCCCCGCGGTCCTGCGCAGCCTGTACCGCTACCACGTCATCAGCAGCGGCTGGCGGGACTTCGGTTACAACTTCGCCGTCGACAAGTGCGGCACGGTGTACGAGGGCCGCGCGGGCGGTGTCTCCAGGGCGGTGCTCGGCGCGCACACCATGGGCTTCAACACGAACAGCATGGGCGTCGCGGTGCTGGGCACCTACACGTCCACGGCCCCGCCGGCGGCGGCGGTCGACGCCGTCGCCGGGCTCACCGCCTGGAAGCTCGGCCTCTTCGGCCGGGACCCGCGCGCGAAGACGACCCTGGTGTCCGGCGGCGGCAACCGCTACCCCAAGGGCAAGAACGTGTCGATGAACGTCATCTCGGGCCACCGCGACGGCTTCGCCACCGCGTGCCCGGGCGCGAAGCTCTACGGCAAGCTGGGCGCCACCCGCACCACATCGGCCAGACTCCAGGGCCGGCCGTAGCCTCCGCGGGCCCGGATCTCGCAGCCCGTCCAGGGGCACCTCCCCACGGTGGCCGGGGGCGTTCGAGAACCGGGTCCGGGGCGTTCGAGAACCGGGTCCGGGCAGCGTCCGGTTCCGGGGAAGGGCCGGGGTGGGGGAACGGCCCGGCAGGGCTACGCTCAGGACATGGCAGGCCGCTTCGACCCCCTCACCCGCACCGCTGTACGCGGCGGCCGCACCGACGTACCCCCGGGTCGCGGCGGCAACGCCGGCGCCGGCGCCAAGGAACGCCGCTGGACCCCCGACGGCCCCGTCGACCTGGGTCTCACCCTCGGCCCGCTCCGACGCGGCCCCGCCGACCCCACGTTCCGCGCCACCCCCGACGGCTCGGTCTGGAGGGCGAGCCAGACCCCCGCCGGCCCCGGCACCCTCCGGGTGGCCGGGCACGGCACGGAGGTCCACGCCGAGGCCTGGGGCCCCGGGGCCGACTGGTTCCTCGAACAGCTGCCCACGCTCCTCGGCGCCGCCGACGACCCGGCCGCCTTCGTCCCCCGCCACCGCCTCGTGCACGCCAGCCACCGCCGCCGCCCCGGCCTGCGCCTCACCCGTACAGGTCTGGTCCTGGAGTCCCTGATCCCGGTCATCCTGGAGCAGAAGGTCACCAGCGACGAGGCCTACCGCTCCTGGCGCCGCCTGGTACGCCGGTACGGGGAACCCGCGCCCGGCCCGCAGGAGGCCGGCCTGTACGTCATGCCCACCGCCCGTACCTGGGCCATGATCCCGTCCTGGGACTGGCACAAGGCCGGCGTCGACGCCAAGCGCTCCGACACCATCGTCCGGGCGGCCCGGGCGGCGAACCGCATGGAGGAGGCGGCCGCCATGGCCCTGCCCGACGCCGTGAGACGCCTGGAGGCCGTCCCCGGCATCGGCCCGTGGACCTCCGCCGAAACCCTCCAGCGCAGCAACGGCGACCCCGACGTGGTCACCACCGGCGACCTCCACCTCCCCGGCATCGTCGGCTACGCCCTCGTCGGCGACCGCGACGCCGACGACGCCACCATGCTGGAGCTCCTCGCCCCCTACGCCGGCCAGCGCCACCGCGCCGCCCGCCTCATCCTCCTCGCGGGCCACATCCCGCCCCGCCGCAAGCCCCGGATGCCGCGCAGCGACATCGGCCGGCTCTAGGGCGGGTCTTTCGGATCTTGTCGGCCGAGCCCGCGTTGTCCGGTGCCGTGCATCGCAAGGCGGAGGAGCTCCCCTCGTACTGGACGTACTCGGGAGCCCCGACAACGCCGCGAGGTGCGGTGCCGGGCAGCGCGGGCCCGGCAAGATCCGAAAGACACGCCCAAGGGCGGGGGCCGTCTCAGTCCCTTCTGGCCGGCGGGGTCCGGCTCGCACGCCCGGCTCTTCCCGCTGCCGGACCTCGACCCTTCCCGCTACCGGACCTCGACGAAGTCCGCTGCGGACCGCGCGGGCCGCTCCCGGGGCGGCTGCGCCGGGTGCCCCACCGCCACGGCACCCATCGGGTCCCAGTCGTCCGGCAGCTCCAGCACCTTGCGCACCACGTCCCGGCAGAACATCGTCGAGGACACCCACGCCGAGCCCAGCCGCTCCCCGGCCAGCGCGACCAGCAGGTTCTGCACGCCCGCGCCCATCGCGACGACGAACATCTCCCGCTCGGCGGCGTCCCGCCGGGCGTGCCCGTAGTGGTGCGCTCCGTCCGTCACCAGACACGGCACCACCAGGTACGGGGCGCGCCGCAGCACGTCGCCGCGCCTGACCCGCTTGGCGACGGACTCCTCGGACTTGCCGTCCGCCCGCAGGTCCGCGATCCACGCGTCCCGCATCGCGTCCAGCAGCCGCACCCGCGACTCCTCCGACTCCAGCAGCACGAACCGCCACGGCGTCGTGTGGTGCGGAGCCGGGGCCGTCACGGCCGCGGCCACCGCCCGGCGCACCGCGCCCGGGTCCACCGGCTCCGCGGTGAAGTCCCGGACCGTACGGCGCTGCGTCACAGCCTCACGTACCGCCTCCGAGGTGCCCAGCCGGAACATGTCGTCGGCCGGCGTGCGCACCAGGTCCCGCGCCGAGGTGCCCTCGCCGAGAAGGTGGGCCAGCCCGCGTACGACGGCCACCGGCAGCCCGTCGGCCTTGCCCTTGACCAGGTCGCCGGCGGCGGCCAGCTCGTCCGCGGTCGCCACCACCGTCGCGCTCAGCGGGTTGCCGTGCGCGTCCGTGCCGCCGCGCAGGTCGTCCAGGACCCGTACCCCGGCCGAGCCGATCGCCACGTCCGTCAATCCGGTGCGCCACGGCCGTCCGAAGGTGTCCGTCACGACGACGCCCACGTCCACGGACAGGGCGTCGCGCACCCCGGCACGGATCGCGGCGGCCGAGCCGTCGGGGTCCTCGGGCAGCAGCAGTACCGTGCCGGGGGCGGTGTTGGAGGCGTCCACCCCGGCCGCCGCCATCACCAGGCCCTGCCGGTTCTCGACGATCCGCAGCGGGCCCCGGCGCGCGACCACGCGGACGGTCTCCGCGTCGATCGCGGCCTCGCGTGAGTCCGCCTCCACGATCCGGCCCTCGGCCTTGGAGACGATCTTCGAGGTGACGAGCAGGACGTCCCCGTCGCGCAGATCGGGGGCGGCCGTGACGATCAGCTTCGCCAGGTCGTCACCAGGTCTGACCTCCGGTATCCCGTCGACGGCCCGCACCTCGTACGAGGGGATGTGCACGCCGGACGCGTCCGCAGCGGTCATCGGGAGGCCTCCGCCAGCTCCAGCGCGGCCCGGGCCATCTCCGCGGTCGCCGCCAGGTCGGTCATCATCAGCGGCACCGCGCGGCAGGTGATCCCGGCGGCCTCCACCTCGGCGACGGACCCCGCGTCGGCGGTGTCCACCAGCCAGCCGTCCAGCAGCTCGGTCCCGTAGTGCAGGGCGACCGCCGCGGCCGTGGACTCGACGCCCACCGCGGCGAGCACCTTGTCGGCCATCCCGCGCACGGGCGCGCCCCCGACGATGGGGGAGAGGCCCACGACCGGCGCCTCGGCGGCGGCCACGGCGTCCCGGATGCCGGGCACGGCGAGGATCGTCCCCACGGAGACCACGGGGTTGGACGGGGGGAAGATGATCACGTCGGCGGCGGCGATGGCCTCCAGCACGCCGGGCGCGGGCTTGGCCTGTTCGGCCCCCACGGGTACGACGGCCTCCGCGTCCACCGACGCGCGCAGCCGGACCCAGTACTCCTGGAAGTGGACGACGCGGCGCTCGCCCGTACCGGCCTCGGTGATCGCGACGTGGGTCTCGACCCGGTCGTCGGACATCGGCAGCAGCCGCACCCCCGGCTGCCAGCGGTCGCAGAGGGCCTCGGTGACGGCGCTCAGCGGGTAGCCCGCGCCGAGCATCTGCGTACGGACGATGTGGGTGGCGAAGTCGCGGTCGCCGAGGCCGAACCAGGTGGGTCCGACCCCGTACGCCGCGAGTTCCTCCTTGACGGTGAAGGACTCGTCGGTGCGGCCCCAGCCCTGGTCCTCGTTGATGCCCCCGCCGAGGGTGTACATCACCGTGTCCAGGTCGGGGCACACCTTGAGCCCGAAGAGGTGAATGTCGTCACCGGTGTTGCCGATGACCGTGATGTCCGCGTCGGGCACCGCCGACTTGAGTCCGGACAGGAACCGGGCGCCGCCTATACCGCCGGCCAGAACAACAATGCGCATGCGGACAGTCTGTCAGCCGCAGCCTGTCGTCGAGGGGCGGAGCCGGGCGACGCCGGGGACCGGCGGCCGGTCGAGCTCAGGCGGGTACGGACGCCGATTCGGCCGGGGAGCAGCTGTGCATCGGCATCTCGGTCAGACCGGGGAAGTAGACGTGCAGGCTGACGGCGCCGTCGAGGGTGTCGTTGACCACCTCGTGGGCGTAGCCGGGGGCGAAGACGCGCTGGGATCCCGGGCGGTGGGTGAGCCGTCCGCGGGCGGTGTGCTCGGTGAGCTCGCCGTCGAGCACGGTCAGGACGCCGGAGGAGGCGCCGTGGTCGTGCAGCCCGCTGCCCTGGCCCGGGACCCAGCTGAGCAGCCAGACCTCGTAGCCGGGGCCGGTGCGCAGCCGGTGGTACCAGCGGGTGGTGGCGTCGTACTGGACGAGGTGCTCCCAGGAGGCGCGGTCCTCGGCGATGGAGCGGGCGAGGCCGGCGAACTCGGCGACCGTGGCCGGATGTTCCCGGGCGGGCTGGAGGAGGTGCTGGACGGCGAGGATGTCGCCGGCGATCTGGAGGTCGCTCTCGACGGCGGCGGGAGCGGTGGTGGCACGGGGGGTGCTGTTCATCGTGGGAGTACCTCGACGGATGTCAGTCGCGCTGGCGGTTGCTGGGGGAGGGCCGGAGCTCAGGGGAGCCGGGGCTCCGCAGGCATCAACAGCTGCAACAACAACAGCGAACCTGGGCAGCGCACAGGAACCCACGAATGGGGGTCCGGGTGGTGGCTGCGGGCGCTGACATGCGAACAAGGAGAACGGGTCGGGGGCCGGACTGTCAACCCAATGTCCGGTTTGGTGGAAAAGTTTCACCTCATCCGGTTGCTGTGTGCGGAGAAAGGTTTGTGCAGGGGGGTGCAGGGCAGGTGGCGCTGTGTCGGGCTCAAACCCGATCCGTCATGTCGTAACCGGAATGTGATCTACACCGCTTCTCCGGCCGGATCGCAACCCCGTCCGAGAGTGGGCGCGTGGATGACGGTAAAGGCGGCATCTCAGGACGCCCGTTGCATGTGTCACGATTTTTGGCGATATGAACACTTTCTGCATACGCTTGGTTCCGCAGAGTGAATAAGAGGCCCAATAGCAGACCTCGGCTTGACTGCTCCGGAGCCACGCACTTGTAATTTCACTCGTGTCGTTACGTAGCGATAAGTGACGACATCACCACGGGGACGCACAGACAGAGCGAGGGGCGCACATGACCGAGCTGTTTCAGGAACTGCTGGTCGAGGAGGCGGACGAGGAGCTCGGATGGCAGGAGCGCGCTCTGTGCGCCCAGACCGACCCCGAATCCTTCTTTCCCGAGAAGGGCGGCTCCACCCGCGAGGCCAAGAAGGTCTGCCTCGCCTGCGAAGTCCGCTCCGAATGCCTTGAGTACGCCCTCGCCAACGACGAGCGATTCGGCATCTGGGGCGGCCTGTCCGAACGTGAGCGCCGCCGCCTGAAAAAGGCAGCGGTCTGAGGCGCCCGACGCACCACCGGCCGGGCACCCACCGCACATCGCACGGCATAGCGAACGCGTGACGGACGGCGCACCGACCAGCACGCCGACCAGCACGCCGAGCAGCACATCGAGCAGTGCATCGAGCACGACGCAGAGCACGACACAGAGCAGGTCATAGAGCACGGCACAGAGCACGGCACCCGGTCCGCCTCCTGCACCTTCCCCGCAGGAGGCGGACCGCTGTCTTGGCAGCCGTTAGGGTGGGGCGCTGTCCAGCAGCCTCCGAGGGCACACCACCCCCGGACCCCCGGCCGGAGGGCCCGTACCGCGATGTCCCTGCACAGCCAGTCGACGGCCTCCTACCAGGCCCCGGCCACACCCGAGTTCCCCCGGCACGTCGTCACCGCGGTCCTCGTCGCCCACGACGGCGCCCGCTGGCTGCCCCGGACACTCGCCGGCCTCCTCGGCCAGGAACGCCCCGCGCAGAACCACGTCGCCGCCGACACCGGCAGCGCCGACGACTCCGCGCGGCTGCTCACCGAGGCCTTCGGCGACGACCGCGTCCTGCACCTCGCCCGCCGCACCGGATTCGGCACCGCCGTCGACGAAGCCGCCCGGACCGCGGGCACGCTGACCCCCGAGGACCTCCCGTACCTCAAGCGCCCCAGCGGCTGGGACCCCGTCAGCCGCACCTGGCGCGACGACACGTACGACCTCCCCGACCTCCCCCACGGCGAACCCGTCCAGTGGCTCTGGCTCCTGCACGACGACAGCGCCCCCGAACCCGACGCCCTCACCGAACTGCTGCGCGTCGCCGAAGAGAACCCCGAAGCCGCGGTCATCGGCCCCAAGCTCCGCGGCTGGTACGACAAGAAGCAGCTCCTCGAAGCAGGCGTCACCATCGCCCGGAGCGGCCGCCGCTGGACCGGCCTCGACCGCCGGGAGCAGGACCAGGGCCAGCACGACCAGGTCCGCCCGGTCCTCTCCGTCTCCACCGCCGGCATGCTGGTCCGCCGCGACGTCTACGACGCCCTCGGCGGCTTCGACCGTCGCCTGCCTCTGATGCGCGACGACGTCGACCTGTGCTGGCGCGCCCAGAGCGCCGGCCACACCGTCCTCGTCGCACCCGAGGCCGTCCTGCGCCACGCCGAGGCCTCCGCCCGCGAGCGCCGCACCGTCGACTGCGCCGGACGCACGACGGCCGGCCCGCACCGCGTCGACAAGGCCGGCGCCGTCTACACGATCCTCGCCAACAGCTCCGGCCGCGCCCTGCCCTACGTGCTGCTGCGCGTCCTGTTGGGCACCGTGCTGCGCACCCTCGCCTACCTCATCGGCAAGGCCCCCGGGCAGGCCGTCGACGAGATCACCGGCCTCCTCGCCACCCTGCTCCGCCCCGGCCGCCTCCTCGCCGCCCGAAAGGCCCGCCGCCGCCCCGCCGTCCCCGCAGCCGAACTGCGCCCGCTCTTCCCCCCGCCCGGGGCGTCCGTGCGGGCCAACGTGGAACAGCTGGCCGGCTACTTCGGCGGCGACCGCGACACCGACGCCGCTCCCGCCGGCCGGCACGGCGGCGGCAGCATCCTGACCGCGCCCGGCGAGGACGGCGACTACGTCGAGACCGAGCGCTTCGCCCGCCTCAAGCGGATCGCACGCAACCCCGCGCCCGTCCTCTTCGCCCTCCTCCTGCTCGTCTCCCTCGCCGCCTGCCGCGGCCTGATCGGCGGCGGCTCCCTCATGGGCGGCGCCCTGCTGCCCGCCCCCGACAGCGGCCCCGACCTCTGGCGCGCCTACACCGACGGCTGGCACGCCGTCGGCACCGGCTCCACCGCCGCCGCACCCCCCTACCTGGCCGTCCTCGGAGCCCTCGCCACCCTGCTGTTCGGCTCCACCCAGGCCGCCCTGACCCTGCTGCTCGTCGGATCCGTCCCGCTCGCCGGCCTCACCGCCTACTTCGCCTCCCGGCCGCTCGTCGCCTCCCGGCTGCTGCGCGCCTGGGCCGCCATCGCCTACGCCTTCCTCCCCGCGGTGACCGGCGCCCTCGCCGGCGGCCGCCTCGGCACCGCCGTCCTCGCCGTCGTGCTCCCGCTGATCGCCCGCTCCGCCGTCGCCGCCTTCGCCCTCGGCGAGGGGAGCGCCGAGAAGCGGGGCAGCTGGCGCGCGGTGTGGACGTACACGCTCCTGCTGACGCTGACCACCGCCTTCACCCCCGTCATCTGGCCGCTCGCCGCCGTCCTCGGGACCGCCGCGCTCGTCCAGCGCCGGGCGCAGTGGAAGGCCTACGGCCTGCGGCTGCTCGCCACCCTCGCCGTCCCGCTCCTTGTGCTCGCCCCCTGGTCGCTGGGCCTGCTCACCCACCCCGGCCGCCTCCTGGACGAGGCCGGACTGCCCTACGGAGCCGGCGCCGCCGGGGCCCTGGACCTGCTCGGCATCAGCCCCGGCGGGCCCGGAACCGGAGCCGGCCTGCTGCTCCTCGGCGTCGTCCTCGCCGCCCTGGCCGCACTGCTGCGCACCGACCGCCGCTTCGCCGTCCGCACCGCCTGGGCCGCCGCCCTCACCGCGCTGCTCCTGGCCGTCGTCGTCAACCGCACCGCCTGGGCCGGCCCGGCCACCCTCGTCTACGGACTCGCCCTGCTCGCGGCCGCCGCGATCGGCGCGGACGGCGCCAAGGAGCGGGTCGCCGCCCGCAACTTCGGCTGGCGCCAGCCGCTGGCCGCCCTCATCGCCCTGGCCGCCGCCGTGGGCCCGCTGATCGCCGGGGCCACCTGGATGCTCGCCGGCGCCGACGGCCCGCTGGAGCGCCGCGACCCGGTGCAGGTCCCGGCCTTCGTCGCCGACGCGGGCGGTGACGACAACCAGACCCGCACCCTGATCCTCGACCTGGACCCGCCCGCCACCGTCTCCTACAGCCTCGTCCGCGGCTCCGGCGGGCGCGTCGGCGACGCGGAGATCACCGCCCGGACCGGCGGCGACCCCCGCCTCGACAAGGTCGTCTCCAACCTGGTCGCCGGCTCCGGCGCCGACCAGTCCAGCCAGCTCAGCGCCTACGCCATCCGCTTCGTCATGTTCCGCCCCGGCGGCCCCGAGGAGATCCGCCGCGTCCTCGACGCCACCCCGGGCCTGAGCCGGCGCCACCAGCAGGACGGCACCGCCCTGTGGGGTGTCGAGCCCTGGCTGCCGCGCGCCGTCATCGTCTCCGGCAAGCAGGGCGAGGCCCCGATCCCCGTCGCCGCCGGACCCGTCGAGGCGCACGGCAAGATCCCCGCCGGGGAGGCGGGCCGCATCCTGCGCATCGCCGACCGCGCCGACTCCGGCTGGCAGGCCACCCTCGACGGCAAGCCCCTCAAGCCGAAGACCCTGGACGGCTGGGCACAGGGCTTCGAACTGCCCGCCGACGGCGGCCGCCTCGACCTCGTCCACGAGGAGTCCCTCCTGCGGACCGCCTGGTACTGGGCGCAGGGCCTCCTCGCCCTGGTCCTGCTGGTGATGGCGCTGCCGGGCCGCCGCGCGCAGCTCGACGACGACCTGCCCGAGGAGGAGGCCGCGCTCCCGTCCCAGCCCGGCCCGGGCGAGGCCGGCGAGGGCCGCCGCGCCCGCCGCCTGCGCGCCGAGGCCGAGCCCGCCCCTGTACCGGTGGAGACCGCGGCGGACGCCGACCCGTACGCGCAGATCCCGGCGCAGCCGGTGTACGGGGAGGAGACGTACGCGTACCAGGCGTACGGCGACCAGGGCGGCTACGCGTACGAGCCGCAGCCGCAGCAGCAGCCGGCCCCGTACGAGCCGTACCCGTCGTACGACCCGCAGGGCGGGCAGGACCAGCCGGACCAGCAGGTCTACGAGGCCCCGTACCCGCAGCAGCACCAGCCGGTCCAGGACCCGGACCAGCAGCAGTACCCCTACCCGTACGAGCCGTACGACCCATACGGCCGGCACGACCCGCGTCCCGACGGGAGCCCCCAGCAGTGAAGCAGCGCGTACCCCTGACGCTCGCGGCCGTGACCGCGGCGCTCGCCGCCCTCACCGGCCTCGCCGCCCTCACCGCGCCCGCCGCCGACGGCACGACAACCGACGGCAAGGAGGCGGCCGCGGCCCGGATGCCGGTGGAGCGGTCCCTGCTCGTGTGCCCGGGACCCAGCTCCTCCGACATCGCGGAGACCACGTACACGTCCTTCACCCCCGGCGCCCCCGCCGGAGAGGGCAAGGGCTCGGCCCGGCTGCTCGGCGCGACCAAGGACGCCAAGCCGGTGCTGGAGCCCAAGGAGCCGGGCAAGCCCGTCGGGGCCACCGCCAACGGCGCCGACGCCCCGGCCCTCACCGGCAGCGCCGACGGGGCCCTCGCCCCCGGCTGGACGGCGCAGCTGACCACCAAGGTCTCGGTCGGCCGGGCTCGCGGAGTGCTCGGCGTCGGCTGCACCGCACCCGGCACCGACTTCTGGTTCCCGGCGGTCAGCACGGCCAAGGGACGCGAGGACTACGTCCACCTCACCAACCCCGACGACGCCGCGGCCGTCGTCGACATCAAACTGTTCGGCCCGGACGGAATGGCCAAGCCCGACGCCGGAACCAGCGAAAGCATCCGGGTCGACCCCAAGTCCACCAAGAGCGTCCTGCTCTCCTCCCTCGTCCCGGGCGCCCAGCTCGCGGACGCCACGGCCCACGTGACGACCCGCGCGGGCCGGGTGGGCGCCTCGGTGCAGGCCGGCGAGGAGGGCGTGGGCGCCGACTGGCTGCCGGCCTCGGCGGACCCGGCGGCCTCGCTGGTACTGCCCGGGATCCCGGCGGACGCCGCCTCCGTACGGCTCGTCGTGTTCGTGCCCGGTGAGGAGGACGCGGACCTGAAGGTGCGCCTGGCCGGACCCGGCGGCGCGATCAGCCCGGCGGGAAGCGAGCAGCTGCACGTCAAGGCCGGTATGACGGCGGTCATGGACCTCAAGGACCTGACCCGCGGCGAGCCGGGTTCACTGCTGCTGACCCCGGCGGACGCCAAGAAGGCCGCCCCGGTGGTCGCGGCGGTACGGGTGGTCCGCGGCAGCGGCGCCAAGCAGGAGCTCGGCTTCGTCCCGGCCACCGGAGCCGTCGGGGCCCGCGCGACCGTCGCCGACAACCGGCCCGAGCAGAACACCACCGTGCTGGCGCTGACGGCCCCGGAGGCCGACGCGAAGGTCAAGGTGACGGCCTCACCGGGCACCGGCGGAGGTGAACCGGCCTCCCAGGAGGTCACGCTCAAGGCGGGCACCACACAGACGCTGTCCCTGGCCCCGGCGGGCGGCAAGGGCTCCTACGCCCTCACCGTGGAGACCCTCTCGGGCGGCCCGGTCCACGCGGCCCGCACCCTGTCCCTCCCGGAGGACGGCATCGCGATGTTCACGGTCCAGGGCCTGTCGGACGACCACTCCACGGTCTCGGTCCCCAAGGCCGCCCAGGACCTCTCCGTCCTGACCAGGTAGACCAGTTCGGCGGCCCACCACGGCCCACCACGGCCCACCACGGCCCGCCGGCATCCGAGGTTCCGGGCCCGGAGCCGGGAAGCCCGGGGCCGGTTGGTTCAGGGGCCCGGGGGCAGGGCCCCGCCCGGCGACGGCGCCGCACGCCCACCCGGCCCCGCCGGGGCGGGCTACCGGGGCGGGCCGGCCCGGTCAGTCCTGCCCGTAGCGCGGATCCACGGTCTCGGGCGACAGCCCGAGCAGGTCCGCCACCTGCTCCACCACGATCTCGTGGACCAGCATCGCCTTCTCGTCCCGCGTCTTGGTGCGGATCTCCACCGGACGCCGGAAGACCACGATCCGGGCCGGCCGCCCCTCGCGGGACTCCGAGACCGCGCCCAGCGGCACCGCCTCGTCGTTCCACCCGCCGTCCGCACCGCCCGGCGGTCCCGGGACGTCACCGACCAGGAACTCCACCTCGGCCAGCTGCGGCCACCGCCGCTCCAGCCGCTCCACGGAATCCCGTACGAGGTCCCCGAACAGCTCCGCCCGGCTCGCCGACAGCGGCACCTGCGGAGGGGCCACCGGACCGCGCATCCCGCGCCCGTGCCGGTCCCGGCGGCGCGGGCGCGGCTCGGCGGGGACCCCGGCGGGGGACGCGGCTGGGCGGGGGGGAAGAGGGGTGTCCGTCACCCCCGCAGGGTAGCCCTGAGCCCGACACGGGGGAGTGAGCGGCGGTGGAGTCGTCGCGGCCCGGTCAAGAGTGCGGTACCGTCCAACGTCGTGAGCCTTGTACGTCGCTGTTCGCGCACCGCGTGCGGCCGCCCTGCCGTCGCGACACTGACGTACGTCTACGCCGATTCGACCGCAGTTCTCGGCCCGCTCGCCACCTACGCCGAACCCCACTGCTACGACCTGTGCGCCGAGCACTCGGAGCGCCTGACAGCCCCACGGGGCTGGGACGTCGTACGCCTGTCCGACACCTCCAGGCCGTCCCGCCCCAGCGGAGACGACCTCGAAGCCCTCGCCAACGCCGTCCGCGAGGCCGCCCGCCCGCCGGGGCGCGCGGCGGAGGCCGGCGGACGCGGCCAAGGCGGTCCGGCCACCGGCGAGACCCGCCGTGGCCACCTGCGCGTCCTGAGATCGCCGGATTCCTGACGCCCGATCGTCTGAAGAGCCGTTCCTGGTGCAAGGTAGGTTGACCAGACCGCACAGGACCTTCAGGAGGGCAGGCAGTGGCCGCAGATCTTACGAACATCGTCAAGGCATACGACGTGCGAGGTGTCGTGCCGGACGAGTGGGACGAGTCGCTGGCGGAGCTGTTCGGCGCGGCCTTTGTCGAGGTCACGGCCGCCACGGCGATCGTCATCGGCCACGACATGCGCCCCTCCTCCCCGGGACTGTCCGCCGCCTTCGCGCGCGGCGCCGCCGCCCGCGGCGTGGACGTGACCCTCATCGGTCTGTGCTCCACCGACCAGCTGTACTACGCCTCCGGCTCCCTGAACCTGCCCGGCGCGATGTTCACGGCCTCGCACAACCCGGCCCAGTACAACGGCATCAAGCTGTGCCGCGCGGGCGCCGCCCCCGTCGGCCAGGACACCGGCCTCTCGCAGATCCGCGAGCTGGTGGAGAGCTGGACCGACGAAGGCGCCCCGGCCGTCCCCGCCGGCACCGTCCCGGGCACGATCACCGAACAGGACTCCCTCGCCGGCTACGCCGCGCACCTCAAGGGCCTGGTCGACCTGACCTCGATCCGCCCGCTCAAGGTCGTCGTCGACGCGGGCAACGGCATGGGCGGCCACACCGTCCCCACCGTCTTCGACGGCCTCCCGCTGGACGTCGTCCCGATGTACTTCGAACTGGACGGGACGTTCCCCAACCACGAGGCGAACCCGCTCGACCCGAAGAACATCGTCGACCTGCAGGCCCGCGTGCTCTCCGAGGGCGCCGACCTCGGCATCGCCTTCGACGGCGACGCCGACCGCTGCTTCATCGTCGACGAGCGCGGCGAGGGGGTCTCCCCGTCCGCGATCACGGCCCTGGTCGCGGCCCGCGAGCTGGCCCGCAACGGGGGCACCGGCACCGTGATCCACAACCTGATCACCTCCTGGTCCGTGCCGGAGGTCGTCAAGGAGCACGGCGGCACCCCGGTCCGCACCCGCGTCGGCCACTCCTTCATCAAGGAGGAGATGGCCAAGACCGGCGCCATCTTCGGTGGTGAGCACTCCGCGCACTACTACTTCAAGGACTTCTGGAACGCGGACACGGGCATGCTCGCCGCGCTGCACGTGCTGGCGGCGCTGGGGGGTCAGGACGGGCCGCTGTCGGCGCTGGTGGCGTCGTACGACCGTTACGAGGGCTCGGGTGAGATCAACTCGACCGTCGCCGATCAGGCCGGCCGGCTCGCGGCGGTCAAGGAGACCTACGGTGCGCGCGAGGGTGTCGTACTGGACGAGCTGGACGGGCTGACCGTGACCGGCGACGACTGGTGGTTCAACGTCCGCGCCTCCAACACCGAGCCGCTGCTGCGCCTGAACGTCGAGGCCCGCGACGCGGCAACCCTGGCCGAGGTCCGCGACGAGGTCCTGTCCCTCATCCGCGCCTGACGCCCACGCCGGCGGGGCTGAGCCGGCCCCGCCGGCGTCAAGGCTCATCCAGCCCCGCCCGGCGTTCGAGGCGCGGGTCCGGGCGGAGCTTGGTGCCCGGCGGAGCCGGGTTCCCCACACCGGCGCCGCACCAGCCCGGCCACACCGAAGCGGGACACTCCAGGCCGCACCGGAGGTGACTCGGCGGTACGCTGACCTCGCCCCAACCGCATGTCCGAAGGGAACCGCCCCATGCCGCTCGAAGCCGGCCTCCTGCAGATCCTCGCCTGCCCCGCCTGCCACTCGCCCCTCGAGGACAAGTCGGCCGACGAGACGGCCCCCGAGCTGATCTGCACCGGCCAGGACTGCGGCCTCGCGTACCCGGTCCGTGACGGCATCCCGGTACTCCTCGTGGACGAGGCCCGCCGCCCCGCCTGATCCACCGCTCCGCCCGCGCCGCGAGCGCCCCAGACGCCGCGGGCGCGGACGCTGAGACCGATTCCGCCACCCTGGATCCGTCAACACCGCCGGAGGCCGCCATGCTCGACGAGTCGCTCCTCGACGCACCGGACGATCTCGCCCGCGTCGACCGCCGGGGCCTGCTCCGCGGCGCCGCCGAGGCCGGAGCCAGAGTCCGTACCGCGGCCCGGCACGCCAACGAGGCGGGCCTCGCCGAGTTGCGCCCCGACGGCCGCCCGCGCACGGTCCTGATCGCCGGGCCCGGCACCGCCGCCACCGGCGTCGCCGACCTGCTGGGAGCCCTCGCCGGAGCCTCCGCACCCGTGATCCGGCTGGACCCCACCGGCGTCGCCCACGCCGCCGGCGCGCTGCGCTGGTCGCTGCCCGGCTGGGCCGGCCCCGTGGACCTGCTGCTCCTCGCCACCACCGACGGCACCGAGCCCGGCCTCGCCGTCCTCGCCGAGCAGGCCTACCGGCGCGGCTGCACCGTCGTCGCCGTCGCCCCCGAACGCTCGCCGCTGAGCGAGGCGGTGGCCGGCGCGCACGGGCTCCTGGTACCGATGGCCAAGGCCCCGTACCAGGAATACGACGAATCCGCCGCCGCCGGACCCGGCGCACTGTGGGCCCTGCTGACGCCCCTGCTGCTGCTCCTCGACCGGGTCGGCCTGATCACCGCCACCCCCGCCACCCTCCAGCTCGTCGCCGACCGGCTCGACCGCACGGCTGAACGCTGCGGGCCGGCCATCGCCACCTACTCCAACCCGGCCAAGACCCTCGCCGCCGAGCTCGCCGACTCCCTCCCGCTCATCTGGAGCGAGGGCACCGGCGCCGCCCCCGCGGGCCGCCGCTTCGCCGCCACCCTCGCCGAACTCGCCGGCCGCCCCGCACTCGCCGCCGTACTCCCCGAGGCGCTGCCCGCACACGGCATCCTGCTCGCGGGCGCCTTCGCCGCCGGAGCCGACCCCGACGACTTCTTCCGTGACCGGGTGGAAGAGCCCCAGGCCCTTCGCGCACGCGTCGTCCTGCTGCGCGACCGGCCGGCCGGCGGCCTGACGGCCGCCCCCGCCGCACGCGAGCTCGCCCTCAGCCACGACACGGCGATCAGCGAACTCGAACCGGAGGAGGGAGCCGAGCTGGAGCAGCTCGCCGAACTCCTCGCCGTCACGGATTTCGCCACCGCCTACTTGGCGTTGGCTTCCGGGGGACACAGCTGAGGGTCCCGCAAGTGGCCCGGCTCTATCCAGGAAGACGACGATGGACCGCCTGACGAACACGATCCGCCCCTACGCCTGGGGATCCACCACGGCCATCCCCGCGCTCCTCGGTGTCGAACCCACCGGCGAGCCGCAGGCCGAGATGTGGATGGGGGCCCACCCGGGCGCTCCCTCCCGCGTCGACCGCGGTGCCGGCGAGAGGGCGCTCTCGGACGTCATCGCCGCCGATCCCGAAGGCGAGCTGGGCGCCGCCACCGTCGCCAGGTTCGGACCCCGGCTGCCCTTCCTCCTCAAAATCCTCGCCGCGGGTGCCCCGTTGTCCCTGCAGGTCCACCCCGACCTGGTCCAGGCGAAGGCGGGCTTCGAGGACGAGGAGCGCCGCGGGATTCCCATCGACGCGGCCCACCGCAACTACAAGGACCCCAACCACAAGCCCGAGATGATCTGCGCGCTCACGCCGTTCGACGGGCTGTGCGGCTTCCGCCCGCCGCTGGAGGCCGCCGAACTCCTCGCCGGGCTGGAGGTGAACAGCCTCAAGCCGTACGTCGACCTGCTGCACGCCCATCCCGAAGAGGCGGCCCTGCGGGAGATGCTCACCGCGGTCCTGACCGCGGACCGCGAGGAGATGGCCCACACCGTCCAGGAGGCCGCGGTGGCCGTCGAGCGCCTCGGTGGTCCGTACATCCCGTACACCACCCTGGTCCACGACTACCCGGGCGACCCGGGCGTCATCGCGGCCATGCTGCTCAACCACGTCCGACTCCAGCCCGGCGAGGCGATGTTCCTGGGCGCGGGCGTCCCGCACGCCTACATCGACGGCCTCGGGGTCGAGCTGCTGGCCAACTCCGACAACGTCCTGCGCGCCGGGCTCACCCCCAAACACGTCGACGTGCCCGAACTGCTGAAGGTCGCGAAGTTCGAGCCGGGCGACCCCCACGTGCTGCGCCCCGAGGGCAACGGCGAGGAGGTCTACGAGATCCCCATCGACGAATTCCGGCTCTCCCGCTTCCTGCTGGCGCCCGGCGGCGCCGCCCGGGTGCTCCCGCACGGGACCCCGCAGATCCTGCTCTGCACCGCGGGCGCCCCGAGAGCCGGCGAACTGTCCCTGGGGCCCGGCGAATCGGTCTTCGTGCCGGCGGGCGAAACGGTCGAACTATCCGGAACCGGTACGGTCTTCCGTGCCACCGTGGTGGTCTGACGTAGCGTCCGTCCCATGGGCTGCAACAATGTGCGGCCGGTAGTCAGTGGCTAGGAAGGACACCCTGCACCCATGAGCGCGTCGGGCGGTACCAAGGCGATCGTGGCGGCACTCGCCGCCAACCTCGCCATCGCTGTAGCCAAATTCGTGGCATTCCTCTTCAGCGGCTCCTCGTCGATGCTCGCGGAAAGCGTCCACTCGCTGGCGGACTCCGGGAACCAGGGGCTGCTCCTCCTCGGTGGAAAGAAGGCCAAGCGCGAGGCGACCCCGCAGCACCCCTTCGGGTACGGGCGCGAGCGCTACATCTACGCCTTCCTCGTCTCCATCGTGCTGTTCACCGTCGGTGGCATGTTCGCCATCTACGAGGGCATCGAGAAGATCAACCACCCGCACCCGATCGAGGCCTGGTACTGGCCGGTCGGCGTCCTCGTCTTCGCGATCATCGCGGAGTCGTTCTCCTTCCGCACCGCGATCGTGGAGTCGAACGCGATCCGCGGCAAGCAGACCTGGACCCAGTTCGTCCGGCGGGCCAAGGCCCCCGAACTGCCGGTGGTCCTCCTCGAAGACCTCGGCGCGCTCGTCGGCCTGATCCTGGCCCTCGGAGGCGTCGGCCTCGCCCTGCTGACCGGCAACGGCGTCTGGGACGGCATCGGCACCCTGTGCATCGGCGTCCTGCTGATCGTCATCGCGATCGTCCTGGCCGCGGAGACCAAGTCCCTGCTGCTCGGCGAGGCCGCGGGCACCGAAGAGGTCGAGAAGATCAAGGTCGCGCTCGTCGACGGGGACGTCGTCACCCGCGTGATCCACATGCGCACCCTGCACCTCGGCCCCGAGGAACTGCTGGTCGCCGCCAAGATCGCGGTCGAGGGTCACGACACCGCGACCCAGGTGGCGGACGCGATCAACGCCGCCGAGGCCCGTATCCGCGCGGCGGTCCCGATCGCGCGGGTGATCTACCTGGAGCCGGACATCTACCGCCCCGAGGCAACCACCCCGCTCACCAAGTAACCCCCGGCCGTACGAAGGCCCCCGCGCACCGCACACACGGCTCGCGGGGGCCTTCGCCTTCCCCCAGGCCCTCAGACCCCCGGCGGCACCTGCCCCGCGTACGCCGGCCGCCCCGCGGCAGCCTCCGCCCGGCGGCGAAGCCGCAACGAGGCGACGCCGGACAACGCGCCGGCGCACAGCACCACGACGCCGGCGAGCGCCGCGGACCGCAGGCCGACGACCAGCGGATGGCCCTGGTCGATGACCGCGCCCTTCACGGCCGACAGGGAAACGGTTCCGCCCTCGGCCTCCTGGGACCGGTGGCGGGAGTCGGCGGAGTTGCCGCGGGTGTCGCCCAGCACGAACAGCCGGTCCTCGGGCACCGTCACGTCGAACGCGCCGGGCGACCCCGCCACCGGGTCGCCGTCCAGGACGTACGGCTCGTCCAGCGGCTTCCCGTTCAGGGTCAGCGTCCCGTCCCCGGGCGCGTAGGCGATGCGGTCGCCGCCCACCGCGACCACCCGTTCCACGGACAGGCCCTGCTCACCCCAGCCTGGGGCGTCGAAGAGCACCACGTCGCCGCGGTCCACCTCGGCGATCAACAGGATGAAGACCATCGACCCGCCCGCCGGGTGGGTCGGCCTCATGTGGTCCGACGTCATGACCTTCGTCGGCATGAAGAAGTACCCGCCGAGTCCCCCGACGCAGCTGAGAACCGCGCCCAGCACCAGCAGCACCACCGATGCCACCCCGATCCGGCGTCCCGGCACCCGGTCCTGTATCCCCATGCTTCCGCCCCTGCTCTCCTTGATCTGACGTGCGGCCGAACTGTTCGGTCCGGCCGCGGCGGGAACGCCGACGGGTCCCGCACCAGGTGAAGGACCCCGTCGGGCGGAGCTGCGGCTGCCGGATCGCGCACAGCACGGCCGGGAAAGACAGAGGCAGTTCTTCGGCTGACTGGGGCTCACTCGGCCGATCGGTGTAGATTCGTGCTCAGTGTCAGACGTCGCTGCTGATGGCGGGTCGGGCGGTCCTTGCGGCCGGCCGAGGGGAGAGAGGACCCCCGACGGACTGTGCTCGGTGCCCGTCCCCAGGACGGCGCACGGCTCAGCCGTACCCACCCTCTCGAACCATGAGGAGCAGCACCCATGGACTTCAAGGTCGCAGACCTCTCCCTCGCAGCCTTCGGCCGCAAGGAGATCACCCTGGCAGAGCACGAGATGCCGGGCCTGATGTCGATCCGCGCGGAGTACGCGCAGGCCCAGCCCCTGGCCGGCGCCCGCATCACCGGCTCGCTGCACATGACCGTGCAGACGGCCGTGCTCATCGAGACCCTCGTCGCCCTCGGCGCCGACGTGCGCTGGGCCTCCTGCAACATCTTCTCCACCCAGGACCACGCGGCCGCCGCCATCGCGGTGGGCCCGACCGGCACCCCGGAGAACCCGCAGGGCGTCCCCGTCTTCGCCTGGAAGGGCGAGACGCTGGAGGAGTACTGGTGGTGCACCGAGCAGGCGCTGACCTGGCCGAACACCCCCACCGGCGGCCCGAACATGATCCTCGACGACGGCGGTGACGCCACCCTCCTCGTCCACAAGGGCGTCGAGTTCGAGAAGGCCGGCGAGGCTCCGGACCCCTCCACCGCGGACTCCGAGGAGTACGCGCACATCCTCACGCTGCTGGGCCGCACCCTCGGGGAGAACCCGCAGAAGTGGACGCAGCTCGCGTCCGAGATCCGCGGCGTGACCGAGGAGACCACCACCGGTGTCCACCGTCTCTACGAGATGATGCAGGCCGGCGAGCTGCTCTTCCCGGCGATCAACGTGAACGACGCCGTCACCAAGTCGAAGTTCGACAACAAGTACGGCTGCCGCCACTCCCTGATCGACGGCATCAACCGCGCCACCGACGTCCTCATCGGCGGCAAGGTCGCGGTCGTCTGCGGCTACGGCGACGTCGGCAAGGGCTGCGCCGAGTCCCTCCGCGGCCAGGGCGCGCGCGTCATCGTCACCGAGATCGACCCGATCTGCGCCCTCCAGGCGGCCATGGACGGCTACCAGGTCGCCACGCTCCAGGACGTCGTCGAGACGGCCGACATCTTCATCACGACCACCGGCAACAAGGACATCATCATGGCCGCCGACATGGCCAAGATGAAGCACCAGGCCATCGTGGGCAACATCGGCCACTTCGACAACGAGATCGACATGGCCGGCCTGGCCAAGATCGACGGCATCGTCAAGGACGAGGTCAAGCCCCAGGTCCACACCTGGAAGTTCCCCGACGGCAAGGTCCTGATCGTCCTCTCCGAGGGCCGCCTGCTGAACCTCGGCAACGCGACCGGCCACCCGTCCTTCGTCATGTCGAACTCCTTCGCGGACCAGACCCTGGCCCAGATCGAGCTCTTCACGAAGCCGTCCGAGTACCCGACCGACGTCTACGTGCTCCCCAAGCACCTCGACGAGAAGGTCGCCCGCCTCCACCTGGACGCGCTCGGCGTCAGGCTCACCACGCTGCGCCCCGAGCAGGCCGAGTACATCGGCGTCAAGGTCGAGGGCCCGTACAAGCCGGACCACTACCGCTACTGATCACCTGCTGATCGGTTCCATGATCAGCGGCGGCAGAACGTGAAGCAGGCCCCCGGCACGCGTGCCGGGGGCCTGCCCCGTATCCCTCGATCCCAAGAAGTGTGCGCACCATGCCCCGCGGCCGCTACTCGCTCCACGACCCGCACGACCACACCCCCCTCGGCGAGGAGCACTTCCACTGCGCGCCCGGACCCTCCGGCTGGCGCTACGTCTCCCAGCTCACGGCCCCGAACGGCGACCACCGCGGTTCCGTCGACCTGGCGATCGACGAACTCGGCCGCCCCATCCGCCTTGAGGTCAACGCCGCGAGCTGGCAGGTCCGCGGCGCCGCCATCGACGGCGTCACCTGGGTCCGTACCGACCCCACCGGCACCGAGGCCACGGAGGGCAACATCGCCGCCCCCGGCTTCACCGGCACCTCCCCGGCCTTCCTCATCGCCACGTCCCGCCTGCTGCGCCTCACTCCGGGCGCCCCCGCCACCCGCGTCCGGCTCCTCGCCCTCACCGACCCGGTACTGGCACCGCGTACGGTCGACCAGGCCTGGGCCCTGCTGGCCAGGGAGGAGCACCCCACGGACAGCGGTCCACTCCTGGTGGACGCGTACCAGGTCAGCGCCCTGGACACGGGTGAGGTGCACACGATCCACATCGCCGGCGACGTGGTCCTCTCGGCCCCCGGCATCGAACTCGAACACCTGGAGACCCCGCCCTCGGCCTTCGGGGAGCAGTGACCCCTCAGGCCGGCGGCGCGAACCCGCCGGCGCGCGGCGCCTCCACGGGTGCCACGGGCACAGGAGCGACGTAGGAAGTCGACACCGGCGCGCTCGCCGGCACCGGCATGACCGGCATCACCGGAACCGGGGCCGGCGCGGTCACAGCCATCGGTGCGGGCGTGAACCCGGAGGCGCCGGCGGCGCGGAAGGCCCGGGCGGCGTCCCGCGTCTGCCGCTCGTGCACCACGGCCATCAGGAAGGCGGCAGCAGGCACCCCGGCCGGCGGCGGCGCGCCGGTGCGCGCCACCAGGTCGTCGGCGAGTTTCGCCGCCATCGCGGCGCCCACCTGCGGATCCAGCTGGTCCATCCGTGTCAGGTACTGCCGGATCGCCAGCCACAGTCCGTCCGGCACCGCCGACAGGTCCAGCCCGGTGAACCGCCCGGCCAGCCACGGCGGCGGCGCGGGCACCGGCATCACCCTGGCCCCCGGCACCCGCTCCCGGATCACCAGCGTCCCCGCGAAGACGTCCCCGACCCGCCGGCCCCGCGCCGACACCAGCGAGGCGATGCAGGCCACCGACCCGAAGGTCAGCAGCAGCTCCACCACTCCCATGGCCCCGCGCACCAGCGCATGCCGGAACCGGATCGGCCCACCGTCGTCCCGCACCACCCGCAGCCCGCAGGCGAGCTTGCCCAGCGAGCGCCCGTGGGACAGCGTCTCCACCGCGATCGGCACGCCGACCAGCAACATCAGGAAGCTCGCCACCCCCACCGCCGCCTGGGCGGCCTCGTCCAGGGACGCGGTCGCGGCGGTCAGCCCGATCGAGAGGATCACGTATCCGGTGATGTACACGGCCAGGTCCAGCAGGATCGCCAACGCACGGCTCGGCAGCCGCGCCGGCCGCAATCCCAGGACGACCGCGTCCCCCGTCACCAGATCGCTCACCACAGCACCTCTCATGTGACCTGCCCCGCCCGTTCGGCATCCAGTCTGCCAAGCTGACCACACTAGGAATAGGCAGCAGCCAGGGGACCTGGGACAGGGGAGCGGCAACCGGATGGATCTCGACGTCTTCGTGACGGCACACCGCGCGGAATGGGACCGCCTGGAGCAGCTGCTGGGGCGCGGCCGCAAACTCACCGGCGAGGAGGCCGACGAGCTCGTCGCCCTCTACCAGCGCACGTCCACCCACCTCTCCCTCATCCAGAGCAGCGCCCCCGATCCCATGCTCACGGGCCGGCTGACCCAGCTGGTCGCCCGTGCCCGCGCCACGGTGACGGGCACCCGCCGCGCCGGCTGGCGCGACGCAGCCCTCTTCTTCACGGTGGGCTTCCCGGCCGCCGTCTACCTCAGCCGCCGCTGGTGGATACCGACCGCCCTGCTTTCGACGGCGCTCGGCGTGCTCATCGGCTGGTGGATAGCCACGCACCCCGAGGTCCAAGGCGCCATCGCGGCCCCGGAGCACCTCAAGGCGCTCACGGAGCCGGGCGGCCAGTACGAGACGTACTACTCCAGTCACCCGGCGAGCTCCTTCGCCGCCCAGGTCTGGACGAACAACGCACAGGCGGCGGCGATCTGTCTGGTCCTGGGCGCGTTCCTGGGGCTCCCCGTGCTCTGGATCCTCTTCCTGAACATGGCCAACCTCGGCGTCGGCCTCGGCCTGATGGCCTCCGCCGGCCGCCTCGACGTCTTCCTCGGCCTGATCCTCCCGCACGGCCTGCTCGAACTGACCGCCGTCTTCGTCGCGGCGGGCACGGGCCTGCGCCTGGGGTGGACGGTCATCGACCCGGGCCCCCGCAGCCGCCGCACGGCCCTCGCGGAACAGGGCCGCGCCGCCCTCGGCATGGCCATCGGCTTGGCGGTGGTGCTGTTCATCTCGGGCCTGATCGAGGGCTTCGTGACCCCGTCCGGCCTCCCGACCTGGGCCCGCATCACGATCGGCGTCGTCGCCGAGGCCGCCTTCCTGCTCTACGTCTTCATCCTGGGCGGCAGGGCCGCCCGCGCCGGCGAGGTGGGCGACGTCGAGGCCGCAGACCAGACGGCGACGCTCCCGACCGCGGCCTGATGTGCGTACAAGCCTGCTGAGCTGCTAGTCTCTCGTCGTCCCGCGAAGGCCGTTGACACGGAGCTCGTGGGGAGGTAGATTCGAACGGTTGCCTCGAACTGGACAAGTTCGGCAGCGATGGTTTAAACTCTCTCTCACCCCACAGGGAATCGAATTCCATGGGGTACAGCCGACTCCTCATCCAGCAATTCGAAGCCGGTAAATCCGGTGGAGAACTTCTGATAGAGTCGGAATCGCCGAAAAGGGAAACGCGAAAGCGAAGAACTGGAAAGCGAAACCCGCTTCGACCGGGAATCGGACACGAAAGAGTCTGATAGAGTCGGAAACGCAAGAACAGAACGAAAGCCCGGAGGAAAACCCGCGAGGGTGAGTACAAAGGAAGCGTCCGTTCCTTGAGAACTCAACAGCGTGCCAAAAATCAACGCCAGAAGTTGATACCCCGTCCACTTCGGTGGATGAGGTTCCTTTGAAAAAGACCTGTAGGGCTCCGGTTTCGGGGTGCTTGCAGGCAAGAACACAGCGAGGACGTTGTGGTGCACCGGTCTTATTCCGACCTGGTGTGCCCGCTCTAAGTGATGTGTGCACCCGATTAC
>NZ_JBSGZI010000053.1:0-50597 GCF_053610945.1 Streptomyces sp. NPDC054849 | reverse complement strand
CAGAACCCCCACCGTCACCCTCGCCGCATGACCATCCCAAACAGCCCGATACCCGACACCATGTCCTTGACGAAGGACATAGAGACACCCCCCCGGCGGAGGGGTCGCGGGGACGGCGGACAACTGACGCGTGCGCATCGCCGCCTCGCCTCCGGCGGAGGGCCACGCACCGTCGAACCGGCCGGCGCCGTCCCGACCCGCTGCCCGCCGTCCCGGCGAGGCGCCGGATGCCGCCGCCACTCACCGTCCCGCCCCTCACCGTCCCGCCACCCACCCCGCCGCCGCGCGCAGCGCTCCGGCGCCCGCCGGCAGCGGCAGGCCCAGGAAGCCGTGGAAGACGCCCGGGTGGAGCTGGACCGTACAGTCGACGCCCGCCGCCGCGAGCCGGCGCGCGTAGGCGAGGCCCTCGTCGCGCAGGACGTCGCAGTCCGCGAGGACGATCAGCGCGGGCGGCAGGCCCGAGAGGTCGGCGGCCCGCAGCGGCGAGACGTGCGGGTGCGCCGGGTCGCCACCGTACTGGTCCCAGTACCAGGCCATGTGGGCGGCGGTGTGGAAGTAGCCCTCCGCATACGTCTCCACCGACGCGGAGTCCATCGAGGCGTCCAGCGGCGGATAGAACAGCACCTGTCCCGCGAGGAGTCCGGGCGCGCGCAGGGCGGTCACCGCCGCGAGGTTGCCGCCGCTGGAGTCCCCCGCCACCACCACCCGGCGGGCGTCGCATCCGAGCGCGGGGGCCCGCGTCCGGGCCCACAGCAGGACCGTCAGTGCGTCGTCCGGCGCCGCCGGCCAGGGGTGTTCCGGGGCGAGCCGGTAGTCGGCCGATACGACCACCGCTCCCGAGGCCGCCGCCAGCGCCCGGCACGTCGCGTCGTGGGTGTCCAGGCCGCACATCACCCAGCCGCCGCCGTGGAGGAAGACGACCAGGGGGCGCCCGCCGGAGCCCGGTGCGGGATCGTAGATCCGGACCGGGACCCCGTCCGCCACCGCGTCGGACACCGAGGCCACGGCCGGGCCCGGCCGTCCGGGCACCGCCGCCGCCCGCAGGGCCGCTGCGTCGCCGGGCCGGGGGAAACCGGCCGTCATCATCTCGCACAGCCGCCTGGCCGCCGGAGACAGGAGGTCGTCCTTGCCCTCGTCGCTCATGCCGTCGTCATCCCGCCGTCATCCCGCCGTCCACCGCGAACTCCGCGCCCGTCACGTACGAGGACGCGTCCGAACAGAGGAAGAGGACGAGTTCCCCGACCTCCTCCGGTCGGCCCATCCGCCCGAGCGGCAGGTGCGACCAGTCCCGGCCCGCGACCGCCTCGGCCACCATCGGGGTGTCGATGGCCCCCGGGTGCACCGAGTTGACCCGGATCCGGTCCGCGGCCAGGTCGAGCGCCGCCGACCGGGTCAGTCCCCGCAGCCCGAACTTGGTCGATCCGTAGGCCGCGTGGCCGGGTATCCCCACCAGTCCGGCGGTGGAGGAGATGTTGACGACCGAGCCTCCCCCGCCCGCCCGCAGCACCGGGGCCACCGCCTGGATGCCGAGGAACGGCCCCAGCAGGTTGACCCGCAGCAGGGCCTCGAAGTCGTCGAGCCGCTGCCGTTCCACGTGGGCCGTGCGCCACAGGGCCGCGTTGTTGACCAGCGCCGAGACCGTTCCGAAGGCGCGGACCGCCTCCGCCACCACCGTCGCCCAGCTCGCCGCGTCGGCCACGTCGTGGCGAACGTACCGCCCCTGATCGCCGAGTTCCGCGGCCACCGCCCGGCCCTCGTCCTCCCGTACGTCCGTGACCACGACGCGCGCCCCCGCCTGCGCGAACAGCCGGGCCCCGGCCGCACCCTGACCGCGCCCGGCCCCGGTGACGATGACGACTTTCCCGTCGAGGGAAACGCCCACGACTCGGCCCTCCCTCCCCTGCAATGGTTCGAATAGGCATACTTCTAGCAGGCATGCCGTGCTGGGGGAAGGGCGCCGGGGCCCGGTCGTAGACTGCGCTGCGTGGCAGACGAGACGAACAGGCGCGCGCTCCCCGCGACCAGCTGGGCGGTACTCGGGCTGCTCTCCTTCGGGGAGGAGCTCTCCGGTTACGACCTGAAGAAGTGGTCGGACCGGTCGCTGCGGTTCTTCTACTGGAGCCCGTCCTTCAGCCAGATCTACAGCGAGCTCAAGCGCCTGGAGAAGGCGGGCTACGCCTCCTCGCGCAGGGTCACCCAGGAGACCGGGACGCGCGACAAGCGGGTGTACCGGATCACCGCGGAAGGCATGACGGCCGTACGGGAATGGGCCCGGGAGGCCCCGGTCGACCCGCCCGTCCTCAAGCACGGGCCGATGCTGCGGCTCTGGCTGGGCCACCTGCTGGAACCGGAGCAGATGCGCGAAGTCCTCGGGCGGCACCAGGAGTTCGCGGAGCGGATGCGCCTTGCCGCGGTGGCCGACGCGCAGAGCGCGCAGGACGAGCCGGCCTGGGCGTACCCGACGCTCACCCTCAAGTGGGCCGAGCGCTACTACGCCTCCGAGCGCGACCTCGCGGCCGCCATGCTCGACGACGTCGAGGCACTGGCCAGGGGGCGTGCCGAACGGGCTGCTGACGAGAAGCGCAACTAGGGGCCCGTCGGACCGGCGTACCCTCGCCCCATGACGGGCAGCGCGATTGACCTCCGCAAGGTCGAGGAGACGGCTCCGGCGCTCGTGAGCCTCTACAAGAGCGCGGGGGTCTCCCTGCGCAAACACGGGATGGACGGCGGCCGGGCCGCGGTCTACCTGGTCCTGGACTACTCCGGTTCGATGCGCCCGTACTACGAGGACGGCAGCGTGCAGGCCCTCGCGGACCGGGTGCTGGGGCTGTCCGCGCACCTGGACGACGACGCCCGCGTCCCGGTGATCTTCTTCTCCACCGAGGTCGACGCGGTGGAGGAGGTGTCCCTGGCCGGGCACGAGGGCCGGGTCAACGAGATCGCCTCCCGTCTCGGCCACATGGGCAAGACGGCCTACCACGCGGCGATGGACGCGGTGATCGACCACTACCTGGACTCGGGGTCGACACGGCCGGCCCTCGTGGTCTTCCAGACCGACGGCGGGCCGATCAACAAGCTCGCGGCGGAGAAGTACCTGTGCAAGGCGGCCCGGCTGCCGCTCTTCTGGCAGTTCGTCGGCTTCGGCAACACGCGCAGCACGCAGTTCGACTTCCTGCGCCGGCTGGACGAACTGCCCGTTCCGGCGAAGCGGGCGGTGGACAACGCGGGCTACTTCCACGCGGGCCTGGACCCGCGCACCATCCCGGACGCTGAGCTGTACGACCGCCTGGTCGGGGAATTCCCGGCCTGGCTGGCGGCGGCGCGCGACGCGGGCATCGTGCGCGCCTGAGCGGCCACCGCCGGGGTCACGCGCTTTCATGGACGTATGACGCACACCAGCTGGGCAGTCTTCGAGCAGGCGGAACCGGAGTTCGCGGCGACCGTCCGGGCCCGTTTCGCACAGTACCCGCACCACGTCCTGGCCACCCTCCGCAAGGACGGCTCCCCTCGGGTGGCCGGGCTGAATGTCGACATCCGGGGCGGTGAACTGTGGCTCGGCATGATGGCGGGCTCCATGAAGGCCAGGGACCTCCAGCGCGACCCGCGCTTCGCCCTGCACACCAATCCGGGTGAGGGCGAGGAGATGCCGGACGGGGACGTACGGATCTCCGGGCGCGCGGTGGAACTCGTGGACCCTCCCGAGCTGCACCGGTACGCGGAGGAGACGGAGACCCCGCACCCGTTCCACCTCTTCCAGGCCGACCTGACGGAGGTCGTCCACATCAGCGTGGAGGGGGACGACCTGGTCGTGCGGGCGTGGACCCCGGAGCGCGGCCTGCACACCCTGCGCCGCGGGAACGACGACGAACCACCCCGCGAGGACCCGGCCCCGGGCGACGCGACTGCCGATGACCCGCCTGCCTGACGGCCCGACCGCCTGCCGGCCCGACCGCCTGCCGGCCCGTCCGGCCGGGCCTGCAGTGCTTGCAGCGGTGGAAGGAGTTCGTCCCCTTCTCGGCGTTTGCCACGGTCGGCCCGGTGACCTTGTGACAGCACACTCGGGGGAGGGGGCACCATGAACGCTGGGCCCGATGTGGGGAGTTCGACCGGGGCGGCCGGTGGCACAGCAGAACTGGCGTGGGACGGCGCCCACCTCAAGAAGCTCGCCGGTGACCTCGACACGATGCAGGAAGTACTGAAGAAGCAGCTCCTGCGGATGGACGAGATCGTCGACCGCATCGAAGCACGCTGGCGCGGGCCGGCCTCGGAGGCGTACCGGGCGAAGCACCGGGCCGCCGCCGAGGACGCCGTCCGCATCCGGGAGACGATGAAGCTCCTGTCCAAGGCGGTCCGGCTGAGCAAGGACGGATTCTCCGCACAGGACCTCGAAACCTTGGAAGCGTTCCGGCGCCTCCAGTCGTCCGTGGACATTCAGGCGGAGACCGACGCCCTGTCCACCCCGAACACGGTGCCCGAGCCGCAGACCGCACCGCGCAGCCGCATCGCCGACCTGTGACCGGATCGAACGAGGGGGAATCATGTCGTCGGGTGACGACCACATATCAGTCGACTTCGCGACACTCCAGGGCATGGCCGGGGATCTCGAGGAGATCCTCAAGACGCTCAACGAGCAGCTGGACCTGCTGTACGGGCGCGTCGAGAAGCTCGTCCTGAGCTGGGACGGCGAGGCCCGCCAGGCCTTCGTCGACCAGCTCGACAAGTGGGACCGGTCCGCGCAGGACCTGGAGGCCACCCAGGCCTGGCTGCACGACATCGTGGTGAACGGCCACCTCACCTACGCCTCCGCGCACCAGGCCGTGCTGCGCGGCTGGGGGGCCGCCTGATGGGCGCGCCGCCCTCCCCCGCCGTGAACGGGGGCTTCGACGTGCAGCCGGTGCACGTCCACCATGCGGCCGGCCTGGTGAAGGAAGCCCAGTTCGCGCATGCGGAGCGGGCGTTCGTCCTGGTCGACGTACTGAACAAGTACAACCAGTCCGCCGGGACCGGCCGGTGCGCGGACGCGTTCGCGGACGCCTATATGGAGGTGGCCGCGACGTTCCTCGATGCGTGGGGCCGCAGCGTGGTCGGTGCGGGCGGAGCCGCCGTCGGCCTGAACCACACCGCCAACCACTATGTCCTGGCTGACTGGGAGGCGAGCGGACGCAAGGGTGCGCAGCCGGCCCGGCAGCCGGAGCCGGTGGTCATCAACAAGCCTTCGCGCTATGGCCCCGTCAATCCCATCAAATGGACGGGCACTGGCGAGGACGTCGATTCCTGGTGGATCTCCGGCGTCATCGGTGAGTTCCCCGACTTCCTCGCGGACGTCATCCGGCCCGCCATCGAGCACGGCCTGCGCCTCGGCAAGGTCCACGAGATCACCCCCGGCATCCGGGACGACGAGGTCCGGGACATGGCCAAGGCGTGGCGCAAGCTCGGCTCCGAGGCGGTGAAGGCCTCGGACGACTTCAACGCCGCCATCGCAGGCATCACGAACCCGAAGGACAAGGGCGACTGGCAGGCCGCGATGCGGACTTCGGCCAAAGCATCTGGGGCGCCACGGCGTGGGGCAGGCAGATGGACGCGGCAGGCACTCGGACCGAGAAGGGCGGCCGGCAGTGGCGGCACAGCAAGGACGTCACTCCCGACCGCCGGCGCCCCATCATCGACGTGCTGAAGGAGACGGCGGACAAGGTCGCGGACATCCTGGAACACGTCGCCGACGTCGGTGAGAAGACCAGAAAGTTCACGAGTCAGACCGGCATCAACGCGGCGAAGGCCACGGCCATGGAACTGTCCGACCTGAGTGTGATGAATTTGACCAAGCTGGCCGTCGGCGGAGTCATCGGCCGGATCGTGCTCTCCTTCCGGACCCACATGGACAAGGAAGGGTGTAACGCGGTCGTCGAGACCTACCACAAGGAATTCACCGAGGCGGGTGCCAAGCTCAAGGCCCTCCTCTGGGAGCTCGACTTCGCCAGCAAGAGCGCCCCGACCTACCTGGCGGAGATCGCCCGCGCCCAGGGCTTCGGCGCCCGCTCGCTCAACGAGTTCAAGAAGGAACACAGCTGGCAGATCGGCGGAGAGAGCCCCTCCCCGTACATGTACTCGCTGGACCTGGCGACGAACGAGGGGCTGGGCGGCGCCCACACTCTCGACAAGCACGTCGGCAAGACGGACGAACAGCTCTTGCAGCGGATCAAGGACGAGCAGCGCGCGAACGGAAACTTCAACATCCTGTCGTCCTCGTCCTTCACGGACATGAATTCGGCCCAGAAATACACTCAGTACAACATCCGCAAGAACACCCCGGAAATCGAGGACTGGCTCGAGAACCCACCACCCGCCAAGAAAGAGCTGGTCGTCAAGACCCCCGACGTCCCAGTCGAGGGTCCGCTCAACAATTCCACCGTGACCGGACGGTCCATACACGTGAAGGACGGCACGATATTGCCGGCCGAGGACACTCACGGCGTGATCACGAAGCTCAAGTACGACCCCAACCTCAACCCGCCATTCGTCGTCTACACGTCGGCGCCCGAGTAGTGGAACGGACGATGGAACCCCTGACCCCGGAAGCATGGACGAACGCGCTCAAGCTGTACGAGTGGGTATGCACGTTCGTCGGCGTCGCTCCGCGCGCGCACGACGAGTGGTGGCTCGACGTCCGGGCGATCATGCGCCTCGAAACGCAGGACCCACGAGGCTGGGAAGCCATCGACCCCTACGACGGCGAGGAGGAGCGCCGGGAAGACCCGCTGTTCCCGTGGCTGGAAACACCCTCCACACCCGCGGACACGGAACGCTACCGGGCGCTGGTGAGTGAGCTCCCCCGGTCCTCGGTGCCGTCGCTGCTCGTCCTGCTCGCAGTCCGACCGCTCTCGGACCTTTCCCTGCTACCGGGCTGGGAGAGGCGCGGGCCGGAAATGGATGGCCGGGCCGAGGCGATCCTGTCACGTTTTCCGGACGGCACCCGGTTCTACACCAACCTCGGCTGGAAGGGCGACCGTCCCGATTTCCGCAAACAATCCTCTCTGGGTTCCAACCCCTTCAGCGGGTACGACTGGGACGCCGGGCTGATCGCCGTCAACGACGACGAAGTCGCCGTGTTCTGGAACTTCCAGAACCTCTGATCCCACCTGCCGAACAGGGAAGGCCACATGCTCACCAGATCCGCCACCTACCCCGACCGGGAAACCGCCCAGTGGGCCGCTCAGCAGGTCGTCACCCGCAACGAGCAGGCCATCCACCGCTGGCTCGCCCAGGGCACCCGCCCCCGGCTCACCATCGAAGCCGCCTGGCCCTCGCGCGAGGAGCCGGTCGGCCGCGTCCTGATCCAGGCCATGGCGCTCGCCGGGCGCGGGGCGGTGGACGTGCGGGCCGCGCGGGTGGTCCTCCGGCGGGAGCCCGCGAGCCCGCTCGGGTTCGTCGTCCACGCCACCTGCCCGATCTACCTGTAGAGGCACAGGCCCATGTCCATGAAGCCCCTTGAGTTCGACCGCCGCTACGGCGAGCTCGACCAGGTCATCAGCGCGTACGCCGGCCTCGACGCCGACGACACCGCCGACCGGCCCGGTCAGGCCCTCACCGCCTACCTTCGCCACACCTGGCACACCCGGCCCTGGGCCCTCGCGGTCGCCGAGGAGCAGCTGCGCACCTACGCCCACAACCCGCCCGGGCGGCTCCGGCACCGCCTCGGCGAGTTCTACCCGGTCCCGGACATCGGCCTGCCCGAGGCCGAGATCCAGCAGTGGCTGGTGCTGCTCGCCGACCACATCAAGGCGAGCGTCGAGGAGGGCCGGGTCCCGTCCCCGGCGGCGCTGCCCGAGACGCACTGGGAGTGGCACGCCCGCTTCCCCGAGCTCGGCCAGTTCCTCGGCGGCTGGTTCTCGCAGGACATGCCCGACGAGTTCGAGGACCACGACGCCGCCGTCCGCGACTACGCCGAATCGGCAGCCCCGATCCTGGTGGCACGGCTCGTCGGTGAGCTGCGCGAGCTGCTCGCCCTCGGCCTGGAGGAGGTCGACTACGCGGTCGGCGTCGCCGAGCTGGGTATGGAGGTCGACCCCCCGACTCCCTACGCGCCGAGCGGCTGGCTGGCCCTCGTGGCCGAGCGACTGGCCGGGCCGCGCGCCGAGTACCTCTAGCGCCGTCTTGCGGTGCGTGTCGAGGTTTCGGCAGCGGGCGTCCCGGCTCGCCCCGTCGGGACCCGCGCGGCGGACCGCCCCATCCAGGCGGATGAGACATTCGGGCCGGTCGGGCGTCAGCCGCAGCGGTACGGGATCAGGCTCGGCGCTTCACAGACTCGATGAACGGCTCCCACGCGGCGACCGGGAACGCGAGGACCGGGCCGGTGCCCGCCAGCTTGCTGTCGTGGACGGGGACCACGCCGGGGAGGTCGTCCGACACCTCTACGCAACTCGCGCCGTCGGAGTTGCTGTAGGAGGACTTCCGCCAGGACAGGTTGTTCACGTCTGCGCGCATTTCGCGTGTTCCTCCGCCACCGACTCGATCAAGGCCAAGGACGCCGCCGGAGCCAGCGCGGCGGCCCTCGCCAGATCGTAGAGCTTCCAGTGCCGCTGAACCAGGGCCGGATAGTCGATCAAGTGTCCCACCCGGGGCCCTTCCGTGTAGACCACGTCAGGCGCGTCGGCGAACTGCATGATGGTGACCAACGAGCCGAGGGTGCCTTGGGCCCCGGCGGAGAACGGCACCACCTGTAGGGTGATCCGGTGGGCGTGGACATGGTCGGCGATGCGCCGTAGCTGAGCGGCCATCACGCCGTGCCCGCCGACCACCGTCCGCAGGACCGCCTCGTGCAGGACGACCCACAGTTCGGGAGTCGCCGGATCGTCGAGGAGCCGTTGGCGCCCCATGCGGGACGCGACCAGTGATTCGACGTATGCATCGAGCGCGGTGGGATTGCCGCCGCGGATCACCGCCCGCGCGTACTCCTCCGTCTGGAGCAGCCCCAGGACCAGGCTGGATCCGTACTCGTAGATCGCCGTCGCCTGGACTTCCAGCTCCGCCGCGACCGCGAAGTACTCCACGTGCCTGGACTTGAACGCCTTGGAGAGACGGGAGAAGTAGTCCCCGGTGCCGAGTTCCTTGTCGATCAGGACGGCGATCTCCGGGCGCAGCCGACGCTGGCCGCACTCCATCTGCCCGACGTAGGAACCGGTGGTGAAGATCCGCTCGCCCAGAGCCTCCTGGGTCAGACCGGCCCCCTCGCGGTGCCGCCTCAGTTCCTCGCGGGCGAACTCCTCCGGCGTCTGCGCCGCGTCACCCTCGCCCTTTGCCGTGGCCATGCGACAACTCCCCGCTCTGCAATCCCCTTGCTCCGCGAGAAGCGTAGTCCTCGCCCCGCCACCGAGACAGCGGAACGCATCGATACGACTACACAACGCCACCGCGCCCGCCATCCCTGGTCGGGGACATGGCGGGCGCGGTGTCGGAGTTCCGCACGCCGTTGTACGGACCGTATGAGGGGTCCCGCCCTTCGCAGGGCGGGGGTACTGCCGGGGTTACACCGTCAGCGAGCGGTCCGTCGGCTTGACCGGGTACGGGAGGGCGCTGCTGCCGGTCAGGAAGCGGTCCACGCCGCGGGCGGCCGAGCGGCCTTCCGCGATGGCCCAGACGATGAGCGACTGGCCGCGGCCCGCGTCGCCGGCGACGAAGACGCCGTCGACGTTGGTCGCGTAGGAGGCGTCGCGCTCGATGTTGCCGCGGGCGTCCATCGCCAGGCCGAACTGCTGGACCAGGCCGTTCTCCTGGTCCGTGCCCGTGAAGCCCATCGCCAGGGTGACCAGCTGCGCCGGGAGGACGCGCTCGGTGCCGGGCTTCTGGACGAGCTTGCCGTCGACGAACTCGACCTCGACCAGGTGCAGGGCCTGGACGTTGCCGTCCTCGTCGCCCTCGAAGTGGGTGGTGGAGACGGAGTAGACCCGCTCGCCGCCCTCCTCGTGAGCCGAGGTGACCTTGTACAGCATGGGGAACGTCGGCCAGGGCTGGTTGGCGTTGCGGTCCTCACCCGGCTTCGGCATGATCTCCAGCTGCGTGACCGAGGCCGCGCCCTGGCGGTGGGCGGTGCCCACGCAGTCCGCGCCGGTGTCGCCACCGCCGATGACGACCACGTGCTTGCCCTCGGCCGTGATGGGGGGCGCCATGAAGTCGCCCTCCTGGACCTTGTTCGCGAGCGGCAGGTACTCCATGGCGAAGTGGATGCCGTTCAGCTCACGGCCCGGGACCTGGAGGTCGCGGGAGACCGTGGCGCCCGCCGCGATGACGACGGCGTCGAACCGCTTGCGCAGGTCGGTGGCCGTGATGTCGCGGCCGACCTCGACGCCGGTGCGGAACTTGGTGCCCTCCGCGCGCATCTGCTCGATGCGGCGGTTGATGTGCACCTTCTCCATCTTGAACTCGGGGATGCCGTAGCGCAGGAGGCCGCCGACGCGGTCGGCGCGCTCGTACACCACCACCGTGTGGCCGGCCCGGGTCAGCTGCTGGGCCGCGGCGAGGCCCGCCGGGCCGGAGCCGATGACGGCGGCCGTCTTGCCGGACAGGCGCTCCGGCGGCTGCGGGGTGACGTCGCCGTTGTCCCAGGCCTTGTCGATGATCGAGACTTCGACGTTCTTGATCGTGACGGCCGGCTGGTTGATGCCGAGCACGCACGCCGACTCACACGGAGCGGGGCACAGGCGGCCCGTGAACTCCGGGAAGTTGTTCGTGGCGTGCAGGCGCTCGGACGCCGCCGACCAGTCGTCGCGGTAGGCGAAGTCGTTCCACTCGGGGATCAGGTTCCCGAGCGGGCACCCGTTGTGGCAGAACGGGATGCCGCAGTCCATGCAGCGCCCGGCCTGCTTGCTGATGATCGGGAGCAGAGAGCCCGGGACGTAGACCTCGTTCCAGTCCTTCAGCCGGTCGGCGACGGGACGGGAGCAGGCGGTCTCGCGCGGGGTGGTGAGGAAGCCCTTCGGGTCAGCCATGGGTCGCCGCCTCCATCATCTTCTCCGTGGTCTCGGATTCCGAGAGTCCGGCGAGCTCAGCGGCGTCCTTGGCGGCGAGCACTGCCTTGTACGTGGTCGGGATGATCTTGCTGAAGCGGTCCGCCGCGACGGACCAGTCGGCCAGGAGCTTCGCGGCCACGGTCGAGCCGGTCTCCTCCTCGTGGCGGCGCACCACATCGTGCAGCCACTGCTTGTCGGTGTCGGACAGGGCCTCGACGGCGCCCGCGTTGCCGACGTTGACGTTGTCGGGGTCGAGGTCGATGACGTACGCGACGCCGCCCGACATGCCGGCCGCGAAGTTGCGGCCCGTCTCGCCCAGGACGACCGCCGTACCGCCGGTCATGTACTCGCAGCCGTGGTCGCCCACGCCCTCCGAGACGACCAGGGCGCCGGAGTTGCGGACGCAGAAGCGCTCGCCGGTGCGGCCGCGCAGGAACATCTCGCCGCCGGTGGCTCCGTAGCCGATGGTGTTGCCGGCGATGGTCGAGTACTCGGCGAGGTGGTCGGCGGCGCGGTCCGGGCGGACCACGATCCGGCCGCCGGAGAGGCCCTTGCCGACGTAGTCGTTGGCGTCGCCCTCCAGGCGGAGGGTGATGCCCTTCGGCACGAAGGCGCCGAAGGACTGGCCGGCGCTGCCGGTGAAGGTCAGGTCGATGGTGTCGTCGGGCAGGCCCGCGCCACCGAACTTCTTGGTGACCTGGTGGCCGAGCATGGTGCCGACGGTCCGGTTGATGTTGCGGATCGCGACCTGGGCGCGGACCGGCCGGGCCGCCTCGGCGGAGTCGGCGGAGAGCGCGTCGGCGGCGAGCTCGATGAGCTCGTTGTCGAGTGCCTTCTCCAGACCGTGGTCCTGCTCGATCAGGGCGTGGCGGACCGCGCCCTCGGGCAGCTCGGGCACGTAGAAGAGGGGCTCCAGGTTGAGGCCCTGGGCCTTCCAGTGCGCGACGGCCTTGGTGGTGTCGAGCAGCTCGGCGTGGCCGACGGCCTCCTCGATCGTACGGAAGCCCAGCTCGGCGAGGAGCTCGCGCACCTCCTCCGCGATGAACTCGAAGAAGTTGACGACGAACTCGGGCTTGCCGGAGAAGCGCTCGCGCAGCACCGGGTTCTGGGTGGCGATGCCGACCGGGCAGGTGTCCAGGTGGCAGACGCGCATCATGACGCAGCCGGAGACGACGAGCGGGGCGGTCGCGAAACCGAACTCCTCGGCGCCGAGCAGCGCGGCGATGATCACGTCGCGGCCGGTCTTGAGCTGGCCGTCCGTCTGGACCACGATCCGGTCGCGCAGCCCGTTGAGCAGCAGGGTCTGCTGGGTCTCGGCGAGACCGAGCTCCCAGGGGCCGCCCGCGTGCTTGAGCGAGGTGAGCGGGGAGGCGCCCGTACCGCCGTCGTGGCCGGAGATGAGGACGACGTCCGCGTGGGCCTTGGAGACACCGGCGGCGACCGTGCCCACGCCGACCTCGGAGACCAGCTTCACGTGGATGCGGGCGACCGGGTTGGCGTTCTTGAGGTCGTGGATCAGCTGAGCCAGGTCCTCGATGGAGTAGATGTCGTGGTGCGGCGGCGGGGAGATCAGGCCGACGCCCGGGGTGGAGTGCCGGGTCTTGGCGACCCACGGGTAGACCTTGTGGCCGGGCAGCTGGCCGCCCTCGCCGGGCTTGGCACCCTGCGCCATCTTGATCTGGATGTCGTCCGCGTTGACCAGGTACTCGGAGGTCACGCCGAAGCGGCCGGAGGCGACCTGCTTGATCGACGAACGCCGCGCCGGGTCGTACAGGCGGTCCGGGTCCTCGCCGCCCTCGCCGGTGTTGGACTTGGCGCCCAGCTGGTTCATGGCGATGGCGAGGGTCTCGTGCGCCTCCTTGGAGATGGAGCCGTACGACATGGCGCCGGTGGAGAAGCGCTTGACGATGTCGGCCACCGACTCGACCTCGTCGATGGAGATCGAGGGGCGGTCGCTCTTGAAGCCGAACAGGCCGCGGAGCGTCATCAGGCGCTCGGACTGCTCGTTCACCCGGTCCGTGTACTGCTTGAAGATGTCGTAGCGGCGGCCGCGCGTCGCGTGCTGGAGGCGGAAGACCGTCTCCGGGTCGAACAGGTGCGGCTCGCCCTCACGGCGCCACTGGTACTCGCCGCCGATCTCCAGCGCGCGGTGCGTGGCGGCGATGCCGGAGGCCGGGTACGCCTTGGTGTGGCGCGCGGCCACCTCCTTGGCGATGACGTCCAGGCCGGCGCCGCCGATCTTGGTGGCGGTGCCGTTGAAGTAGGTCTCGACGAACTCGTCGTTGAGGCCGACGGCCTCGAAGACCTGGGCGCCGCGGTAGGAGGCGACGGTGGAGATGCCCATCTTGGACATGACCTTCAGGACGCCCTTGCCGAGCGCGTAGATCAGGTTCTTGATGGCCTGCTCCGGCTCCAGGCCGGACAGGAAGGTACCGGCGCGCAGCAGGTCCTCGACGGACTCCATGGCGAGGTACGGGTTGACCGCGGCCGCGCCGTAGCCGATGAGCAGGGCGACGTGGTGGACCTCGCGGACGTCGCCGGCCTCGACCAGCAGACCGACCTGGGTGCGCTGCTTGGTGGCGATGAGGTGGTGGTGCACGGCGGAGGTGAGCAGCAGCGACGGGATCGGCGCATGCTCGGCGTCCGAGTGGCGGTCCGAGAGGACGATCAGGCGGGCGCCGTTGGCGATCGCCGCGTCGGCCTCGGCGCGGATCTCGTCGATCCGCGCGGCCAGCGCCTCGCCGCCGCCGGAGACCCGGTACAGGCCGGAGAGCGTGGCGGCCTTCATGCCGGGCATGTCGCCGTCGGCGTTGATGTGGATGAGCTTGGCCAGCTCGTCGTTGTCGATCACCGGGAACGGCAGCGTGACGCTGCGGCAGGACGCGGCGGTCGGCTCCAGCAGGTTGGACTGCGGGCCGATCGAGGACAGCAGCGAGGTGACGAGCTCCTCGCGGATGGCGTCCAGCGGCGGATTGGTGACCTGCGCGAAGAGCTGGGTGAAGTAGTCGAAGAGCAGCCGCGGGCGCTCGGACAGGGCCGCGATCGGGGAGTCCGTACCCATGGAGCCGAGCGGCTCGCCTCCGGTACGGGCCATCGGCGCGAGGATGACGCGCAGCTCTTCCTCGGTGTAGCCGAAGGTCTGCTGGCGGCGGGTGACCGAGGCGTGGGTGTGCACGATGTGCTCGCGCTCGGGCAGGTCCGTCAGCTCGATCTCGCCGGTCTCCAGCCACTCCGCGTACGGGGCGGCGGAGGCGAGCTCGTTCTTGATCTCCTCGTCCTCGACGATCCGCTTCTGGGCGGTGTCGACGAGGAACATCTTGCCGGGCTGCAGACGGCCCTTGCGGACGACCTTGGCCGGGTCGATGTCGAGAACGCCGACCTCGGAGCCGAGGACGACCAGGCCGT
Organism: Streptomyces sp. NPDC054849; assembly: GCF_053610945.1. Lineage (NCBI taxonomy): Bacteria > Bacillati > Actinomycetota > Actinomycetes > Kitasatosporales > Streptomycetaceae > Streptomyces > Streptomyces sp. NPDC054849. Next base: position 36,189 of record NZ_JBSGZI010000053.1, on the reverse strand, counting down.
CGTCGGTGACCCAGTAGCGGCCGGGGCGCAGACCGTTGCGGTCGAGGACCGCGCCGACCTGGGTGCCGTCGGTGAAGGTGACGCAGGCGGGGCCGTCCCAGGGCTCCATCAGCGTGGAGTGGTACTGGTAGAACGCGCGGCGGGCCGGGTCCATCGAGGTGTGGTTCTCCCACGCCTCCGGGATCATCATCAGCACGCTGTGCGGCAGGGACCGGCCGCCGAGGTGGAGCAGCTCCAGGACCTCGTCGAAGGAGGCGGAGTCGGAGGCGTCCGGGGTGCAGATCGGGAAGATCCGGTCGAGCACGCCGTCGCCGAAGGCGTCGGACGCCAGCTGGGACTCGCGGGCCTTCATCCAGTTCCGGTTGCCCTTGACCGTGTTGATCTCGCCGTTGTGCGCGACGAAGCGGTACGGGTGGGCGAGCGGCCAGGACGGGAAGGTGTTCGTCGAGAACCGGGAGTGGACCAGGGCGAGCGCCGACGCGAAGCGGCGGTCGGAGAGGTCCGGGAAGAAGGGCTCCAGCTGGCCGGTGGTCAGCATGCCCTTGTAGACGATGGTGCGGGCCGAGAGCGACGGGAAGTACACGCCGGCCTCACGCTCGGCGCGCTTGCGCAGCACGAACGCCTTGCGGTCCAGCTCGATGCCCGTGCTGCCGTTGGAGACGAACAGCTGGGAGAAGGCCGGCATGGTGGCGCGGGCGCCGTTGCCGAGCAGGTCCGGCGTGACGGGCACCTCGCGCCAGCCGAGGACCGTCAGGTTCTCCTGGGCGGCGATGGCCTCGATCTGCTCCACGGCGACGGCCTGTGCGGTGCCGTCGGCGGGGAGGAAGGCGATGCCGACGGCGTACGCGCCGGCCTCGGGGAGCTCGATGCCGGCGACCTCGCGCAGGAACGCGTCGGGCACCTGGCAGAGGATTCCGGCGCCGTCGCCCGAGTCCGGCTCGGAGCCGGTCGCGCCGCGGTGCTCGAGGTTCCGCAATACGGTCAAGGCCTGCTCAACGAGAGTGTGGGTGGCCTCGCCGGTGAGGTTCGCCACGAATCCGACGCCACAGGCGTCCTTCTCGTTGCGCGGGTCGTACATGCCCTGCTGGGCGGGGCGACCGTCCATGGGCGACCAGGCGGTGGTGCTGGAGCCGGTCGCGGAGTGCGTGGATGCGGAACGCATCGGCTCTCCCGTCGTCGTCGTGGCATATGTGCATAGCCGAGGGACGACGTTGGCCCTCTGCGAAATTTCGTGCAGATTACATGATGACGACAATCCCGAGAAGCGGATATGCCGTTCCAGCATGCGGACACTGCACGAGGCAGAAAGAGGGGACTTTCGCGGCGCTTACGGAGGTATCGCGAGGGCGAAGGTCCCGGTGCAGGGCGGGCATCGTTGCCCGGAGTCCTGGTGTGATGCCCGGTGGACACGGAATCGAAACCACCGGGTAATGGACTACTTATGTTGCGGTCCGCATAGTGTCTCACTCCCAGGCCGGTCAGCCTATGGCTCCGCCGATCCAGGTTCCCAGGATGTACGTCACACCGGCGGCCGCGCCACCGAGGACCAGCTGCCGCAGGCCGCTGTACCACCAGGACCGGGCGGTGACCCGGGCGACGACCGCGCCGCAGGCGAAGAGCCCGGCCAGCGCCAGCAGCACGGCGGGCCACAGGGCGGTGGCACCGAGCAGGTACGGCAGGACGGGGAGCAGCGCGCCCAGCGCGAAGGAGCCGAAGGACGAGACGGCGGCGACCAGCGGCGAGGGCAGGTCGTCGGGGTCGATCCCGAGCTCCTCGCGGGCGTGGATCTCCAGCGCCTGCTCGGGGTCGCGGGACAGCTGCATGGCGACCTCGCGGGCGAGCGGGGGCTCGACGCCGCGGGAGACGTAGAGATCGGCCAGCTCCTCCATCTCGTCGACGGGGTGCTTGCGCAACTGCTGACGCTCGATGTCGAGTTCGGCGAGGACCAGTTCGCGCTGCGAGGCGACGGAGGTGTATTCGCCGGCGGCCATCGAGAAGGCGCCGGCCGCGAGGCCCGCCAGCCCGGTGATCACGATGGTCTGCGGGGCGACCGCGCCGCCCGCCACGCCGGTCATCAGGGCGAGGTTGGAGACGAGCCCGTCCATCGCACCGAACACGGCCGGCCGCAGCCATCCACCGTTGACGTCGCGATGGGTGTGGTTGTCGCGGTGCGCGGTGTGCAGTGGTGCTTCGATGTCGATGATGGACATGCGGTGTATCTCCCCATTTGTGCCAACGGACGCCGTGACGCGTCCAGATCCCCCTGACCACCTCGAAACTACGCACGATTTCTGCCGCCCGCCAGCAAGGAAGGCCGTACTTACCTGCGGTTTTGCAGGTCGGCGACCGGGTGACGACGAGGCGTGCGGGGTGTTTTGCGACGAGCGACAAACCACATGCCATGGCACAAATCCCCCAAGGGCTCATCATGAGTCCCATCAAGTGGAGAGGCGCGCCATGGAGCTGATTGCATGCAATCCGCAGGTCCTCCTCGAACGGGCCAGGGGCGCTCTTCTCGGACTTGCGGTGGGCGACGCGCTGGGCGCCCCCGCGGAGAACATGAAGCCGTCGGAGATCCGGGCGAAATGGGGCCGCATCGAGGGCTTCGTGTCGGATGACCCGGCGGGCACGGACGACACCGAGTACGCGATCTTCTCGGGGCTGCTCCTGGCCCGGCACGGCTCGGCGCTCACCGTCTCCCACGTGGAGCGGGCCTGGCACCACTGGATCGCGGACCTCGACGAGGGCCCGTTCCGCGGCGCGGGCTTCTCGGAGCGCGGCACCCTCGAAAACCTCCGCAGGGGGCTGGCGGCCCCCATCTCCGCCCAGCACCGGCACGCGTGGTCGGACGGCCTGGCGATGCGGGCGGCGCCGTTCGGCGTCTTCGCGGCGGGCCGGCCCGCGGAGGCGGCCCGGCTCGTCGCCATCGACGGCACGGTCAGCCACGACGGGGAGGGGATCTACGGCGGCCAGGCGGTGGCGGCGGGCGTCGCGGCGGCGATGGCCGGCGGCAGCCCGGCATCCGTCGTCTCCGCGGCCCTGTCCGTGATCCCCTCGGACTCCTGGACGGCCCGCTCCCTGCGCCGGGCGGTCACCGCCGCCCCGCGCGGCGAACGGGCGGTGCGCTCGGCGGTCGTCATCGGCGGCTACCCGTGGACGGACCTGGCCCCCGAGGCCGTGGGCCTCGCGTTCGGCGCGTTCGCCGCGTGCCGGGGCGACTTCTCCTCCTCGGTCCTGACCGCGGTCAACATGGGCCGCGACGCGGACACCACGGCGGCGGTGGCGGGCGCCCTGGCCGGCGCGATGTCGGGCGCCGCCGCGATCCCCGCCGACTGGTCGGCGGCCATCGGCCCGGTCCGCGGCAGCTGCCTCCCCTCGATGCGGGGCTACCACGTCCTGGACATCGCGGACCTCCTCACCCCGGAATACGAGGCCCCCCGATGACCCCGGAGGACCCCACAGGCCACCCGCCGAACCCGGCCCATGCCCCGGCCGCCCTGGCCGCCGCCCCGGCCGGCACGGCCCCGAACCCGGCAGCCCCAACAAGCCTCCCGCCGGGCCCGCCCGCCGCCCCGACGGGAGCGGCTCCCCTCCCGGCAGGAGCGGCTCCCGCCCCGGCAGGGGTGGCTCCCCTCCCGGCCCGCCCGGCCACGCTGTCGACAGGCGCGGCCACCTTCCCCACAGGCATGGAAGCCTTCCCGGCAGGCACGACCACCCTCCTGCCGGGCCTGGCCGTCGCCCCGACGGGCTCAGCCTCCCCCGCGGCAGGTATGGCCCCTGTCCCGGCCCGCCCCGGTCTGGCCGGGGTCGGACCCGCTGCGGGCGGGCCGACCGCGGTCGGAGCCAGGCCACGTCCAGGGCTCGCCCCCGTCCCGGCAGACCCGGCCACCAGCCCGGCGGGGACGGCCCCCAGCGCGGCAGGCACGACAAGCCTCCCGTCCGGCCCGGCTCCCGTCCCGGCACGCCCGGCCATGCTCACGACAGGCCCGGCCACCCTCCCCACAGGCATGGACGCCGTCGCGGCATACACGACGAGCCCGCCGGGCCTGGCCGACGCCCCGGCGGGCTCAGCCGCCCTCGCGGCAGGTCCGGCCGCCTTCCCGGCAGGCATGATCACCAGCCCGGCAGGCATGGCCGGCCTCCTGTCGGGCCTGGCCGACGCACCGGCAGGGATGGCTCCCGGCCTGGGCGGACCTGGAGGGGGATCGGGGTTCGGGGGGTGGGCGCGCGCCGCGTCGGCCGGGCCGGCGGCAGAGCCGGGGTGCAGGGGCCTGCCCCTGGTTTCGGGAAGGGGCGGGGTGGGGGAGATCTCCGCCCCCGCCCTGCCACCGGCCGGCCCACGCCCGGAGCCCCCTCCCGCCACGGCCGGGATCCGGGCCGTGGCCCGGGTCACCGCAGCCCCCGGCGGCGGGCTCGGCATCCTGCGCGCGGAACCCCGTACGCCCGCCCCTGCCGTCGAACGGACCGGCGAGCCCCCCGCAGGGGCCCCGGCGCCGGCGGGGAGACGCCGCATCGAGGGACTCCTCCTCGGGCTCGCCGCGGGCGACGCCGCCGGCTGGCCCGCCGCCCGCCACCGCGCCAGCCGGATGCCCGAGTGGACCCGCCGCCTCACCCGCGAGCTCGACACCTTCGCCGAGCAGAACGCCACCACCACCCTCCCCGTCCCCATCGCCCTCAACCAGCCTCCCGAACCGCTGCGCCTGGGCCCGTCCGACGACGCCGAATGGGCCGCGTTCGCCGCCGAGTCCGTCCTCACCGCCGCCGGCGTCCTGCTCTCCGACCTCAGCCGGTCGAGAAGGATGCGCGCCGCCATCGACCTCGCGTGGAACGCCCTCGCCTCCGAGGTCGCCGCGGCGGCGGAACGCGCACCCGAGGTCGAGTCCGCCGTCCTCCCCCTCCGGGCCCGGATCTCCGTCCGCGCCGGCCTCGGCAATCTCGCCGCCGGCCTGCGCCCGCCCGCCACCGGCCACGACAACCCGCACTACTTCGACGACGCCGCCTGCATCCGCGCCTGCGTCCTCGCCGTCGTCCATCCCGGCGACGCCGCGGCGGCGGCCGACCTCGCCGAGTTCGACGCCCGCTACACCCAGGACGGCGACGGCGTCCACGGCGCCCGCGCCATGGCCGCCGCCATCGCCACCGCCCTCACCACCGGGGACGTCGACGCCGCCGTGGACGCCGCCCTGGCCCAGCTCCCCGAGGCCACCGAGATCGGCCGCAACGCCCGCCACGCCGTCGAACTCGCCCGCACCTACACGGACGGCGGCGCCTTCGCCATCGTCCCCACCCTCGAACACGAGATCGTGGACCACGTCTACAGCTACGGGATCGCCGCCGCCGAGACCGTCCCCGTGGCCCTCGCCCTCGCGACCGCCGCCCGCGGCAAGGTGACCGAGGCCGTCCCGGCCGCCGCCTGCCTGTCCCGCGTCGCGGATTCCGCCCCCGCCCTCGCCGGCGCACTGACCGGCGTGCTCGGCGGCGGCGACTCGATCCCCGCCGCGTGGCGCGAGGCCTGCCGCACCCTCTCCGGCTGCGCCCTCCCCCGCCTCGCCGGCACCGACCTCGTCGAACTCGCCGCGCTCCTCGCGCACACGGAACTCACCTCACCGAAGGGATGATGCGGACATGACGCTCACGTTGGAGGACCGGGCCACGGGCGCTCTCGTCGGAGCGGCCGTCGGCGACGCGCTCGGCGGCCCGGTGGAGGGCTGGACCCCGGACCAGATCGTGGAACGGCACGGCGGCCGCGTGCACGGCATCGTCGGCCCGTGGTACGAGAACTGGCGCACGGCCCGCCCCATCGCGCCGTACCACAAGGGCGACGGGCACGTCACGGACGACACCTTGATGACGCACGCGCTGGTGCGGGTCTACGAGGCGGTCCGGGATCACCTCGACGCCTACGCGATCGCCGAGCACCTGGTCCCGGACCTCATGTCCGTCCCCCGCTGGATCCCCGAACTGGAGGCCGAGGCCCTGCCGTTGCAGCGGATCTTCCTGGCGGAGAAGTGGATCGTCACCCGCCTCCACTACGCGCACGCCGACCCGCGCGAGGCCGGCAGCGGCAACATCGTCAACTGCGGCGCGGCGATGTACATGGCGCCGGTGGGCATCGCCAACGCCGGCAACCCCGCGGGCGCGTACGCCGAAGCCCTGGACATCGCCGGCGCGCACCAGTCCTCGTATGGGCGGGAGGCGGCGGGTGTGTTCGCGGCGGCGGTGGCGGCCGCGTGCCTGCCCGGGGCGACGGCGGCCTCGGTCGTGGACGCGGTCCTGTCCCTGGCCAAGGACGGCACGCACGCCGCGATCTCCGCCGTCCGCGAAGTGGCCGCCGACTACCGGGACTTCGAGTCGGCGCTGGTCCCGCTGCGGGCGGCGGTGGCCCCGTACGACTCGGTCGGCCCGGACTACCGCACCCCCTCGCTCGACGCCCGCCGCCCGTCCCGGCTCCATTCCATCGAGGAACTGCCGATCGCCCTCGGCATGCTGCTGATCGCGGACGGAGGGTACGAGGCCTCGGTCCTCGGCGCGGTCAACTACGGCCGGGACTGCGACTCCATCGCCACCATGGCGGGGGCGATCGCCGGGGCTCTGGGCGGCGAGGCGGTGGTCCCGGCCGTGTGGGCCAAGCAGGTCGCCGAGGCCAGCCGCCTCGACCTGCACGCCCCGGCCCGGTCGCTGGCCGCCGTGGCCCGCGAGATCTTCGCCCTGGACCGGGCCCGCCGCCGGGCCCACGAGTCGGCCTTCACCACGATCGCGGACCCTCGGTGACACCGCCCCCGCCCGGCACCCCGGCCTGCCCGGACCCGCACGGTCCGCGCAGGCCTGCGGCGCCTTCCACGCCCACCACCGCCCCGGCCGGTCCGGAACCACGCCCCGCGGTCCCCACCGGGACGGGGGACGACCGGGGTCGGCTGCCGGGTCCCCCCGCCGCCCGTCCCCGGCCTGTGCCGCCGGCCCCCGCCGCCCGCACCGCCCTGGACCGGCCGTCCCCGGGGCCACCCGCGCCCGCCCCCGTACGCCTGACCTGGGCGCAGCCCGAGGACCTGATCGGGCACGAGTTGCGGCAGGCAGCCGAGGAGGGCCGGGATGCCGGGGCCGCCCGGCGGGCCTGGGTGGCGGCGGGCGGCCACCCGGCTCCCGAACGGGCCGGCGCCTCCCCCACCCCCGCGCCACCGGAGCTCCGCGCCCTGGCGTCCCGCCTCCTGGACGAGCTGGCCTCCCTCCCCCTCCCGCTCGGTGCCGACGAACCGGACTCCTGGGAATCCATCCGTGCCACCTGGCCCGAGGTCCCGCCCCTGCGCGGCGCGGACGGGACCGGAACCACCGTGCGGCCCCCGGCGCGGGGGGCCGCACGGCGAGCGCAGCCCCGTACCGCCACGGCCGGCGCGGGCGCGGGGGACGCCGGGGGACGCGGCCCGGATCCCTTCCTGTGCCGCAGGCTGGAGGCCGCCTGGCTCGGGCGGGCCGTCGGGTGTCTGCTCGGGAAGCCCGTCGAGAAGCTGCCGCTGGAGGGGATCCGCGCCCTCGCCCGCGCGGCGGGCAACTGGCCGCTGGACGACTGGTTCACCGCCCGAGGGGTCCCGCCGGAGCTGCTCGCCGCGTACCCGTGGAACCGCCGCTCCGCCCCCACCTCGCTCGCCGAGAACATCGACGGCATGCCCGAGGACGACGACCTGAACTACCCCCTCCTGGGGCTGCTCCTCCTCCAGCGGCACGGCAGGGACTTCACCACCGCCGACGTCGCCCGCCTCTGGCTCGACGAGCTGCCCGCCGGGCGTACCTTCACCGCGGAGCGCATCGCCTACCGCAACCTCCTGCTCGGGCTGGAGCCGCCGGCCACCGCCACACACCACAACCCCTTCCGCGAGTGGATCGGCGCCCTCATCCGCGCCGACGTCCACGGCTGGACCAACCCCGGGGACCCGGCCACCGCTGCGGCCCAGGCCTACCGGGACGCCGCCCTGACCCACACCGGCAACGGCGTCTACGCCGCTCTCTTCATCGCCGCCGCCACCGCCGAGGCGGCGACCGGCCGCGCCGACGTGCACACCGCGCTCCGGGCCGGACTGGCCGTCGTACCACCCGGCTCCCGCCTCGCCGAGGCCGTCCGCTTCGCCATCGCCACCGCACGCTGCACGCCCGGCTTCGACCTCGTCGCCGACCGGCTGCACGCGCGCTACGGGCGCTACCACTGGGTCCACGCCGTCCCCAACACCGCCCTGATCACCGCCGCCCTCACCCACGCCGACGGGGACTTCACCCGCTCCGTCTGCCACGCCGTGTCCGGTGGCTGGGACACGGACTCCAACGGGGCCACCGCCGGCGCCCTCGCCGGACTGATCGCCGGCTCCCCGGACGCCCTCCCACACCGCTGGACGGCTCCCCTGAAGAACCGCCTCGCCACCACCGTCCCCGGCTTCGACGGCATCGGCTTCGACACCCTCGCCCACCTCACCGCACAGGAGGCAGCACGCTCATGACGGCCATCGCCGTGCTCGGCAGTACGAACATGGACCTCGTCGCCTACGTCCCCAAGGCCCCCCGTCTCGGGGAGACCGTCACCGGCCGGGCCTTCCGCACGGTCCCCGGCGGCAAGGGCGCCAACCAGGCCGTCGCCGCCGCCCGCTCCGGCGGGGAGGTGGTGATGATCGGCGCGGTCGGGGCCGACGAGTTCGGCGTACGGCTGCGCTCCGCGCTCACCGCGGCCGGGGTCGAGACGGCGGGGCTGCGCACCGTCGAGGGCGCCAGCGGCACCGCCCACATCACCGTGGACGACGAGGGCGGCAACAGCATCATCGTCATCCCCGGTGCCAACGCCCACGTCACCGGCCTGGAGGCGGGCGACGAGTCCCGGATCGCCGCCGCCGGCTCCCTGCTCCTCCAGCTCGAACTGCCCCTCCGGGCCGTCCTCGCCGGCGCCCGCGCCGCCCGCGCGCACGGCGTCCGTACGGTGCTCACCCCGGCTCCCGCCCAGCCGCTGCCCGCCGAGCTGCTCGCCGCCACCGACCTCCTGGTCCCCAACGAGCACGAGGCCGCCGCCCTCACCGGGCTCACCGACCCCCACCAGGCCGCCGAGGCCCTGCTGGACGACGTGCCCGAGGTGGTGATCACGCTCGGCGCGGCCGGAGTCCTGTACGCCGCCCGCGGCCGGGAGCCGCTCTCCGTGCCCGCGCCCCGGGTGCGGGCCGTGGACACCACCGCCGCCGGGGACACCTTCGTCGGCGCCCTGGCCGTGGCCCTCGGCGAGGGCCGGCCGATGCCCGAGGCCCTGCGCTGGGCCTCGGCGGCGGCCGCGCTCTCCGTCCAGCGCGCCGGCGCGCAGGACTCGATGCCGGCCCGCGCCGAAACCGACGCCTTCGCCGCCACGCAGCCCGGAGCCGCCTCGTGACGACCGCCGGGCCCCTGCAAGGGCTCCGCGTGCTCGACCTCGCCACCCTCTTCGCCGGGCCCCTCGCCGCCACCCTGCTCGGCGACTTCGGCGCCGAGGTCGTCAAGGTCGAGCACCCCGGCCGCCCCGACCCCTCCCGCGGCCACGGGCCGGCCAAGGACGGGATCGGCCTGTGGTGGAAGCTGCTCGGCCGGAACAAGCGGACGATGACCCTCGATCTGTCCACCCCCGGGGGCCGGGACACTTTGCTGCGCCTCGCCGCCACCGCGGACGTGGTCATCGAGAACTTCCGCCCCGGCACACTGGAGAAGTGGGGCCTGGGCTGGCCCGAACTGTCCGCTGCCAACCCGCGCCTGGTCCTGGCGCGCGTCACGGCCTTCGGCCAGCACGGCCCGTACGCCCACCGACCGGGCTTCGGCACGCTCGCCGAGGCGATGAGCGGTTTCGCCGCGATCACCGGGGAGCCGGACGGGCCGCCGACCCTGCCGCCCTTCGGGCTCGCCGACTCGATCGCCGCGCTGACCACCGCGTACGCAGTGATGACGGCCCTCGCCGGCCGGGACCGCACCGGGCACGGGCAGGTCGTGGACCTCGCCATCATCGAGCCGATGCTGAGCGTGCTCGGCCCGCACCCGCTCTGGTACGACCAGCTCGGCTACGTACAGCCCCGTACCGGCAACCGCTCCGCCAACAACGCCCCGCGCAACACCTACCGCAGCGCCGACGGCCGCTGGCTGGCGGTCTCCGCCTCCGCCCAGTCCATCGCCGAGCGGGTCGTGCGGCTGGTCGAGCGGCCCGAGCTGATCGGCGAGCCCTGGTTCGCGACCGGCGCCGGGCGCGCCCGGCACGCGGAGGTCCTGGACGAGGCGGTCGGCGGCTGGATCGCCCGCCACAAGGCGGAGGAGGTCGTCGCGGCGTTCGAGGACGCCGAGGCGGCCGTCGCCCAGGTCTACGACGTGCGGGATGTGATGGCGGACCCCCAGTTCGCTGCCCTCGACACGGTCACGGAGGTCGAGGACCCGGAGCTGGGACCCCTGCGGATACAGAACATCCTCTTCCGGCTCTCCGAGACCCCCGGCGGGATCCGCTGGGCCGGCCGCCCGCACGGGGCGGACACCGAAGAGGTCCTCACCGAGCTCGGCCTGACCGAGGCCGAGATCGCCGCGCTGCGGAGCGAAGGAGCCCTGTGATCCTGACCTGGCTGTACGCGCCCGGCGACCGCCCGGAGGTGGTCGCCAAGGCTCTCGGCTGCGGGGCGGACGCCGTCATCGTCGACCTGGAGGACGCGGTACCGGCCTCCCGCAAGGAGTACGCCCGCGCCGCCACCGCCGACCTGCTCGGCGAGCGGCCGCCGGTGCCCGTCCACGTCCGCGTCAACGCCCTCGACTCCCCCTGGGGCGGCGCCGACCTCACCGCGCTCGGCGGGCTGCGGGGGCTCACCGGGCTGCGGCTGCCGAAGATCAGCGCCCCGGAGCAGATCACCGCCGTCGCCGTCCGCACGGGCGGGGTGAGCCTCCACGCCCTGCTGGAGTCGGCGATGGGCGTGGAGCGCGCGTACGAGATCGCCCGCGCGCACCCCGCCCTGCGCGGGCTCTCCCTCGGCGAGGCGGACCTGCGGGCCGACCTGGCCGTCAGCGCGGAGGAGGGCCTGGACTGGTGCCGCTCGCGGGTCGTGGTGGCCGCCCGCGCGGCGGGACTGGCGCCCCCCGCCCAGTCCGTCTTCCCGGACATCCGGGACCTGGAGGCGCTGGCCGTCTCCTGCGCCCGCGGTCGCGCCCTCGGCTTCCTCGGCCGGGCGGCGATCCACCCCCGGCAGCTCCCGGTGATCGAGCAGGCCTATCTGCCGGCGCCGGAGGAGGTGAGCGCCGCCGCGGAGGTGCTGAGCGCGGCCCGGGCCACCCCGGGGGCGCTGGCCCTGCCCGACGGCCGCTTCGTGGATCCGGCCGTGGTCGCGGCGGCGCACCGCACCCTTGCGCTCGCCGCGCGTGTCCCGACGCTCTGACCCGGGCCGGGGCGGGCGCACGCCCCACGCCCCACGCCCCACGCCCGCGAGGGCTGAGGGTGGCACCCTCCGCGACTGCGGGGGCGCCGGCGGGCACGGCCGTGCGTCCGCCACGCGACGCGTATGCGGGTGACAGCGGGCACGGCGGCCCGGCGGCCCGGCGGCATGGCGGTACCGCACGCGCAAGGGGGGTGCCGCGGTGTACGCGGCACCCCCCTTGCGGAGCGTTCAGGTCAGAGCTTCTCGGGCTCCGGGGTGTCACCCTCGGTCGGCTGCGCCTTGCGCAGATCGGCCTTGGCGGGGTCGCCCTTCGTCGCCACGGACGCCTCGACCTTCGCCGCGGTGTCCGAGGGCTCGTCCTCGCGCGCGGCGTCCTTCGGCCCGGCGGCGGAGTCCGCCTCGGCCGCAGCCGCCGCATCCCCGCCCTTCCCGCCGGAGGGCTCCGGCTCGACGACCGTCTCGCGGCCCGGCCGCAGCTTCGCCGACAGCACGAAGTAGACGACCGCCAGCACGAAGACGACGATCGAGGTCCAGACGTTCAGGCGCAGGCCCAGGATGTGGTGCGCCTCGTCGACGCGCATGTACTCGATCCAGCCGCGGCCGACGCAGTACGCGGCGACGTACAGGGCGAAGGCCCGCCCGTGGCCGAGCGTGAAGCGGCGGTCGGCCCAGATCACCAGCAGGGCGACGCCGATGCACCACAGCGACTCGTACAGGAAGGTCGGGTGGTAGGTCCCGGCGTCCCGGTTCGGGCCCGCGCTGATCTCGACCGCCCACGGCAGGTCGGTGGCCCGGCCGTACAGCTCCTGGTTGAACCAGTTGCCCCAGCGTCCGCAGGCCTGGGCCAGCGCGATGCCGGGGGCCAGGGCGTCAGCCCAGGCAGGCAGCGGGATGCCGCGCAGCCGGCAGCCGATCCAGGCACCCACCGCGCCCAGCGCGATCGCTCCCCAGATGCCGAGGCCGCCCTCCCAGATCTTGAAGGCGTCGACCCAGTTGCGGCCCTCGCCGAAGTAGAGCTGGTAGTCGGTGATCACGTGATAGAGGCGACCGCCGACGAGGCCGAACGGCACCGCCCACACGGCGATGTCCGCGACCGTGCCCGGCTTTCCGCCGCGCGCGATCCAGCGCCGGTTGCCGAGCCAGACGGCGACGAAGACGCCGATGATGATGCAGAACGCGTAGCCGCGGAGCGGGATCGGTCCGAGATGGATCACGCCGGTCGACGGACTGGGGATGTAAGCAATGTCCATGGCAGAGCTGACGCTACCCTGCCGGGCGGTGCGGAAGGCAACCGCCCGGCAAGACGAAACCAAATCCAGACATGGACCGGTGGTGCTCAGTTCCCCGAGGAGCCGTCCGAGGAGCCGTTCGACGAGCCGTTCGACGAGCGCGTCGAGGAGCCCGTCGAGGAGCCCGTCGAGGAGCCCGTGGACGCGGCCCTGGACGGGGAGGGCGAGGCCTTCGCCCCTGCCTTCGCCGACGGTGTGGCCTTCGCCGCCCCCTTATCGGTCCCGGCTGCGGCCTCGGAACCGCCGGAGGCCTTGGCCGCGGCCTCCACCTGCTCCTTCAGTTTCTGCGGGGTCACCGGGTTGGCCTGGTCGGCGTAGATGTTCTTGCCGTTCAGCAGCACGGTCGGGGTGGCCCCGATCCCGCCGGCGACGAACGACTCCTGCGACTTGGCCACCCAGCTGTTGTGCGTGCCGTCCTCCACGCACGTGCGGAACGCGGGGGTGTCCAGTCCGTCGACCTTGCCGGCCAGCTCCAGCAGCTTGGCGTTCTTGCTGTAGGCGTCGTCGAGCTCGTGCGGCTGGTTCTGGAACAGGACGTCGTGGTACGCCGTGAACTTGCCGGCGTCCTGCGCGCAGGCCGCTGCGTTCGCCGCCTTCAGCGAACCGCTGCCGCCCATCTTCCCGTCGATGAGCGTGACCAGGTGGTAGTCGACCTTGAGCAGCCCCTTGGCCTCCAGGTCGTGGATGACGTCCCGGTAGAGGTCCTCGAAGGACTTGCAGGCGGGGCAGCGGAAGTCCTCCCAGACGGTGAGGGAGGACTTGGCCTCGGCCTTGCCCGTCTGGATGGCGAGGGCGTCCTTGCCGGTGGCCCCGGAGGGGGCGACCACCGGGCCCGCCTTGGCGGCGCCGCCCTTGCCGGTGTTGGCCGCGATCACGCCGACGACGGCCGCCAGGCCCAGTACACCGACCACCGCCGCCGTCACGATGAGGGTCCGCCGGCGCTTGTCCCGGGTCTTCTGGCGCTCACGCTCCACGAGGAGTCGCTCACGGGCCGATCGTTTCGTCGCATCGCGGTTCGCACCGTCGTTCTTCTCGCTCACGATCCGCCAAACGAAGCAGGGAGGCACTCGCGTGCCTCCCCGCTCCCACTTCCACCCGATCGGGCTACAGAACCCGTTCAGACGTCCGCGCCCTCGATCGAACGCGCACGTCAGCTCCTGCGCACGCCTTTTGCGAGCTCGCCCGCGAGCGACCGTACGGCGTCCAGCCCGGCCCGCGGGTCCGGCGCGTCCAGCAGCAGCTTCACGAAGGCTGAGCCGACGATCACACCGTCGGCGAAGCCCGCGACCTCCTTGGCCTGGACGGCGTTGGAGACGCCCAGACCGACGCAGACCGGGAGCTCGGTGGTGGCGCGGGTGCGCCGCACCAGATCCTGGGCCTGGTTGCCGACCGATTCTCGGGTGCCGGTGACGCCCATCAGGGAGGCGGCGTAGACGAATCCGGAGCCGGCCGCCGTGATGGTGGCCAGACGCGCGTCCTTGCTGCTGGGGGCCACGACGAAGACGGTCGCCAGACCGTGCTTCTGCGCGTGCTCGCGCCACAGCGCGGACTCCTGCACCGGCAGGTCGGGCAGGATGCAGCCGGCGCCGCCCGCCGCCGCCAGCTCGGCCGTGAACCGCTCGACGCCGTAGCGGTCGATCGGGTTCCAGTACGTCATCACCAGGATCGGGGCCCCAGTCGCCTCGTGCGTCTCGCGGACCGTGCGGATCACGTCGGCGATCTTGACCCCGCCGCGCAGGGCGATGTCGTCGGCGGTCTGGATGACCGGGCCGTCCAGGACCGGGTCGCTGTGCGGCAGCCCGATCTCGACGACGTCGGCGCCGCCCTCGACGACGGCCTTGACGGCCTCGATGCCGCCGTCGACGGTCGGGAAGCCCGCCGGGAGGTAGGCGACCAGGGCGGCGCGGTCCTCGGCCTTGGCCTTGGCGAGGGTCGCGCTCAGCAGCTCGATGTTGCCCGTTCCCGCTGCTGCACGGTCGGTGGCGCTCACTTGTCGTCCCCCTCGGAAAACTCGTTCTCGGCTACTTCCCCGTCGGTGTCGTACAGCCCGAAGTAGCGGGCTGCCGTGTCCATGTCCTTGTCACCGCGGCCGGACAGGTTGACCACGATCAGGCCGTCCTTGCCCAGCTCCCTGCCGAGGTCCAGAGCGCCCGCCAGCGCGTGCGCCGACTCGATGGCCGGGATGATGCCCTCGGTGCGGGAGAGCAGGCGCAGGGCCTGCATCGCGGCGTCGTCCGTGACCGCGCGGTACTCGCCGCGCCCGGCGTCCTTGAGGTAGGCGTGCTCCGGGCCGATGCCCGGGTAGTCCAGACCGGCCGAGATGGAGTAGGGCTCGGTGATCTGGCCCTCCTCGTCCTGGAGGACGTAGGAGCGGGAGCCGTGCAGGATCCCGGGCTCGCCCGCGGTCAGCGTGGCGGCGTGCTCGCCGGTCTCCACGCCGTGCCCGGCCGGCTCGAAGCCGACCAGGCGGACGCCCGCGTCCGGGATGAAGGCGTGGAAGAGGCCGATTGCGTTGGAGCCGCCGCCGACGCAGGCCGCGACGGCGTCGGGCAGCCGGCCGGCGCGCTCCAGGATCTGGCGGCGGGCCTCGACGCCGATGACCCGGTGGAAGTCGCGGACCATGGCCGGGAAGGGGTGCGGGCCGGCGACCGTGCCGAAGAGGTAGTGGGTCCGGTCCACGTTGGCGACCCAGTCGCGGAACGCCTCGTTGATCGCGTCCTTCAGGGTCCGGGAGCCGGACTTCACGGCGATGACCTCGGCGCCCAGCATGCGCATCCGGGCCACGTTGAGGGCCTGGCGCCGGGTGTCGATCTCGCCCATGTAGATGGTGCAGTCCAGACCGAAGAGCGCGCAGGCGGTGGCGGTGGCCACGCCGTGCTGTCCGGCGCCGGTCTCGGCGATGACTCGGGTCTTGCCCATGCGCCTGGTCAGCAGCGCCTGGCCCAGCACGTTGTTGATCTTGTGCGAGCCGGTGTGGTTGAGGTCCTCGCGCTTGAGGAAGATCCGCGCCCCGCCGGCGTGCTCGGCGAAGCGGGGTACCTCGGTGAGGGCGCTGGGGCGGCCGGTGTAGTTGACCATGAGCTCGTTGAGCTCGGCCGCGAAGGCCGGGTCGCCCTTGGCCTTCTCGTACTCGACGGCGACCTCGTCCACGGCGGCGACCAGCGCCTCCGGGATGAACTTGCCGCCGAAGTCGCCGAAGTAGCCCTCGGCGTTCGGAACGTGACCCTCCGGGTCCGGAATGAAGAACTCGCTGGACATGTCCAGTGCTCCTACGGGTGCGATGCGGCGGGTGGATTTCACCGTATTGCGCCGCCCGCCCGCGCCGCGCACACCCCGCTGGGGGATGTCGCGCAGACGGTACGGGCAGCCCGCGCCCGGATCCGGTCGGTCCGGGACACAGGCCGTACGAGGCCTCCTCGCGGCGGGGTACGTCTCGCGTACCGGGCCGGCGGCCTTCGTTACAGCGCGCCTCCGCGGCGCCATCGCATGCCGTTGACCTGACCGGGCTCGGAGCCGATCACGTACCGGACCCGCCGCCCGTGGACACGCCGGGCGGGGGCGCGGCAGCCGCGGGGGCGGCAGCCGCGCGCCAGGGGCGCGTGCGCCGCCGGCACGCCGGCCAGGCCGCGGCGGCCGGGTCGGGTGCCGGCGGAGGGGCGGTCGTGGGTCATGGGTACGGGTCAGCTCCGCCCGTGGCGCAGGGCGGGGTGGGCGCCGGCGGCGACGAGGTCGGCCACGGCCGACTTCGGGTCACGGCCGGTCACCAGGGACTCCCCGACGAGGACGGCGTCGGCGCCCTCGTTGGCGTAGGCGATCAGGTCGTGCGGCCCGCGGATGCCGGACTCGGCAACCTTGACGATGTGGGCCGGGATCTCGCCGACGACGCGCTCGAAGGTGGAGCGGTCGACCTTGAGGTCCTTGAGGTTGCGGGCGTTGACGCCGATGATCTTGGCACCGGCGGCGACCGCGCGCTCCACTTCGTCCTCGTCGTGGACCTCGACGAGCGGGGTCAGACCGATGGACTCGGCCCGCTCGATGAGGGAGACGAGGGCCTCCTGCTCCAGGGCCGCGACGATCAGCAGGGCGAGGTCGGCGCCGTAGGCGCGGGCCTCCCACAGCTGGTACGCCGTGACGATGAAGTCCTTGCGCAGGATCGGGATGTCCACGCGGGCGCGGACGGCCTCCAGGTCGGCCAGCGAGCCGCCGAATCGGCGCTGCTCGGTGAGGACGGAGATGACCGCCGCACCGCCCGCCTCGTAGTCTGCGGCGAGCCCGGCCGGATCCGCGATAGCGGCCAGCGCGCCCTTGGAGGGGCTGGAGCGCTTGACCTCGCAGATCACCTTGACGCTGTCGCCGCGCAGGGCAGCGACGCCGTCCTTGGCCTGGGGCGCCTTGGCGGCACGCTCCTTGAGCTCGTCGAGGCTCACGCGGGCCTGCCGTTCGGCAAGGTCTTCGCGGACCCCTTCGATGATCTCGTCGAGCACACTCACGCGAGCGGCCCCCTTCCGGGTCGATGACGGTCGGCCGCCTTGCAGACACGTACAACTGCAAGGTCAGCAATCAAATGGTATCCGCAGGAGGCGTTGCACTCCGCACGCGGTTGACGGCGTCCCAGTAACTGGACATCCGGAATCCGGGCCTCATACGGCCTGCCTACCTGGCTCAGGGGGCCAGCGCGGAGCCGAAAGAAAGATTTCGGACGACGGCGAACATCAGGGCCGCCGCGCCGATCGCCCACCAGTACGGCGTCCGCAGGACGATCCTCGGAACGGGCCCGCCGCGGAAGGCGCGAACCAGCCACAGGGCCATGAATCCCGCGAAGACGAAGTAGGCCACGACGGCGAGGGCGTTCGTCCCGAAAGCGGTGACCAGATCGCCGTGGGCGAACGCGTGCGCGCTGCGCAGGCCGCCGCAGCCGGGGCACAGGATTCCGGTCAGCCGCAGCAGCGGGCAGACCGGATAGTGGCCGGGCTCGTTGGGGTCCACGGTGCCCACATATGCAAAGGCCGAGGCGGCCGCGGCCAGGTAGAGCACCGGTACGGCGAGCCGCCGGGCCCGTGATGCCGGGGGCGCCGGCGAGGGCCGGACATCGGGGCTGTGTGAGGCGTCCACCCGCTGATTCTCTCCGGTCATGACAAAAGGCGCAGCCCGGCGGGGCCGCGCCTTTCGGCTGCGTTGTCGGCAACGGCGCAGATCGCCCGCTCAGACCTTGGCGGGAACCTTGGCGGCGGCGATGACCTCGGCGAGGTCCTTGTGGGCCGCCTTCGGCGCACCCATGCCCGCGGCCCGCATCGCCAGGCCGACGACACCGCCGAGGGCGACGACGACGAGGCCGGCCCAGACGCCGATCGGGTTCGCGAGCACCATGAAGGCGCCGGAGATGCAGAAACCGACGAAGGCGATGATGACGCCGGTCCAGGCGGCCGGGGTGTGTCCGTGGTCTGTGCCCGCCATGAGTTGCTCCTCGTTGCTCTGTCGCGGTGCTGTGTGGAAAGCGCGGTCTGTGTCGAACGGCTCGGTGCCCATTGTCCCGTACCGGGCGCGTCCGCCGTCCAGGGGGGTCGGGTCAGCGTGCCTGGTCGGCGGGCGGATCGGTGGGCGGATCGGTGGTCGGATCGGTGGCCGGATCGGTGGTCGGATCCTCGCCGCGGTCCAGAGCCTTCCACAGATCCTCCGGCCGGTCCGGATCCACCGCCGCGACCGTACGCGGACGGGCGGTGCCGTCACGCTCGTAGCGGCCGCCCATCGAGGGCCAGCCCCGGCCGAAGCGCAGCGCCAGCAGGCCTGCGGCCAGGATGAGGACGGCTCCGGCGGCCGTGACGTACGGCCACGTGGTCTGGGTCAGCCCGGCCACGTGCGCGCCCGTGTCGGCGGTCGTACGGGCGGCCTGTGCGTCCAGGGCGCGACGGCCGTCCGAGCCGAGGACTGCGGACAGCGCCGCGCCCAGGCCGCTGAGCGCCAGCAGCCCCGAGACCAGCAGCCGGCTCCTGCCGCGTACGGCGAAGACGGCGACCAGTGCGGCGAGACCCACGATGGCCAGGGCGGCGGGGAGGCCGGTCACGACCCGCCCGTCCGCGGCGAGCTGGAGCGAGTCGCCGCCGATGGCGGCGGTGCCCCGGGCCCAGGTCCGGCCGGAGGCGAGCAGGACGACGGTGGCGCCGAGCGCGCCGAGCAGCAGGGCGGCGGCCACGCTGCGCCGGGCGCTGCGGTGGCCGGGAGCCTCGGGCTCGGAGTCGGCGTCGGTTCGGGGCGGGGGTACGGCACTCACGTACCCCACTATCCCCTACGCCCTCAGGAGCCGTGGAGGCGGTTCGCCGCTCCCACCGCGCGCAGCACGGCGGCCGCCTTGTTGCGGCACTCGTTGTCCTCCAGCTCGGGCACCGAGTCGGCCACGACACCGGCGCCGGCCTGCACGTACGCCGTGCCGTCGCGCAGCAGCGCGGTGCGGATGGCGATGGCCGTGTCGGAGTCCCCGGCGAAGTCCAGGTAGCCCACGCAGCCGCCGTAGAGGCCGCGGCGGGTGGGCTCCAGCTCCTCGATGATCTGCATGGCGCGGGGCTTGGGCGCGCCGGAGAGGGTGCCCGCCGGGAAGCACGCCGTGAGCACGTCGAAGGCGGTCCTGCCCTCGGCGACCCGCCCGGTGACGGTGGAGACGATGTGCATGACGTGCGAGTACCGCTCGATCTTCATGAAGTCGACGACCTCGACGGAGCCCGGCTCGCAGACCCGGCCGAGGTCGTTGCGGCCCAGGTCGACGAGCATGAGGTGCTCGGCCCGCTCCTTGGGGTCGGCCAGCAGCTCCTCGGCGAGGTCGTGGTCCTCCTGCGGGGTCGCGCCGCGGTGACGGGTGCCGGCGATGGGGTGGACCATGGCCCGCCCGTCCTCGACCTTGACCAGCGCCTCCGGGCTCGACCCGACCACGTCGAAGCCGTTCTCGAAGCGGAAGAGGTACATGTACGGGGACGGGTTGGTGGCCCGCAGCACCCGGTAGACGTCCAGCGCGGAGGCCCGGCAGGGGGTCTCGAACCGCTGCGAGGGCACCACCTGGAAGGCCTCGCCGGCCCGGATCCGCTCCTTGATGTCCTCGACGGCCGCCTGGTACTTCTCGCCGCCCCAGAGCGCGGAGAACTCGGGCAGCTCGGAGTCGGGCAGCGGGGCCGGCACGTACGGGGCGGGCCGCGCCAGGTCGGCCTCCATGGCGTCGAGGCGGGCCACGGCGTCCCCGTACGCCTCGTCCACGCCCGAGTCGAGGTCGTTGTGGTTGATGGCGTTGGCGATGAGCTGGACGGTGCCGTCCCAGTGGTCCAGGACCGCCAGGTCGGAGGTGAGGAGCATGGTCAGCTCGGGCAGCTGCAGGTCGTCGCCGCCGTGCTCGCCGATGCGCTCCAGACGGCGCACGATGTCGTAGCCGAGGTAGCCCACCATGCCGCCGGTGAAGGGGGGCATGCCGCCCGCCAGGTCGCGGGGGGTGTGCAGGGCCTCGACGGTGGCGCGCAGGGCTTCGAGGGGGTCGCCGTCGACGGGCACGCCGACGGGCGGGGTGCCGATCCAGTGCGCCCGGCCGTCGCGGGCGGTCAGGGTGGCGTCGCTGCGGACCCCGACGAAGGAGTAGCGGGACCAGGAGCGGCCGTTCTCGGCGGACTCCAGCAGGAAGGTGCCGGGGCGTTCGGCGGCCAGCTTCCGGTAGAGCCCGACGGGAGTGTCCCCGTCGGCCAGCAGCTTGCGGCTCACCGGGATGACGCGGCGGTCGGCCGCGAGCTTGCGGAACGTCTCAAGATCCATGGCGTGGGACCCTACCTAGTCGGCTGCGCGGAGGAGGACATCGTCGTCGAAGCAGGTACGGGCGCCGGTGTGACAGGCGGCCCCGACCTGGTCGACCTTGACGAGCACGGTGTCGGCATCGCAGTCGAGGGCGACGGACTTCACGTGCTGGAAGTGGCCGGAAGTGTCCCCCTTCACCCAGTACTCCTGGCGGCTGCGGGACCAGTAGGTGCAGCGGCCGGTGGTCAGCGTGCGGTGCAGGGCCTCGTCGTCCATCCAGCCGAGCATGAGCACCTCACCGGTGTCGTATTGCTGGGCGATGGCCGGTACCAGGCCGTCCGGAGAGCGCTTGAGGCGCGCGGCGACGGCGGGATCGAGGGCGCCGGGGCGGGGGGACGTACTCATGGGGCCATTGTGCCGGGCCGGGATGGGAGCAATGATCCTTGTCCGCCTGATGGGCGGGCGCGCGGCGTGTTCCGGCCGTAGGCTGGCGCACATGTCTACCCATGCGAAGCGTGAACGACTGCTGCTGGCGGACCTGTTGGAGGCGGCCGGTCCGGAGGCCCACACGCTGTGCTCCGGCTGGACCTGCCGGGAGCTGGCCGCGCACGTCGTCGTCCGGGAGCGGAGGCCGGACGCGGCGGGCGGAATCCTGCTGAACGTCCTGAAGGCCCGCCTGGACAAGGCGATGGAGGAGTACACGGCCAAGCCGTACGAGGAACTGCTCCGGCTGATCCGCACCGGCCCGCCGAGGATGTCGGTGTACGCGCTGAAGCCGCTGGACGAGGCGGCGAACGCGATCGAGTTCTACGTCCACGCGGAGGACGTCCGCCGGGCGCAGCCGGACTGGTCCCCGCGGGAGCTGGACCCGGTGTTCTCGGACGCGCTGTGGTCGCGCCTGGAGAAGCTGGCCCGCGTCACGGGCCGCCGTTCGCCGGTGGGCCTGGTGCTGCGCCGCCCGAACGGTCAGACGGCGGTGGCGCACAAGGGTGCGCCGGTGGTGACGGTGACCGGCGAGCCGGGTGAGCTGACGCTGTTCTGCTTCGGCCGCCAGGACGCTGCCGCCGTGACGCTGGACGGGGAGAAGGAGGCCGTCGCCAGGCTGACGGTGGCGGAGCTGGGCATCTAGCCTGGCCGGCCTGCGCATGATCCCGTCCCCGCTGCGGCCCGGTGGCCGCGCCTCAAACGCCGGCGGGGCTGGATTCGTCCCCCTGGCCGGAGGCGTGACCCTCGAGACCGGGCAGGGTGGTGGCTTCGGGTGGGGCGGTGCCCCTCCGGGGCTCTCCTCGGCTCGGCGCGTGCGACCACGTCTCGGCCAGACGGCCTGGGTTGCGCGCTCGTCCTGCGGGGAGCCCCGGAGTGTCCCCACCCCCAAGGCCTTCGGCTACGCGGCGGGCCGGCACCGCCGGGGTGGGGGTGTGGGGACCGGCGGATGGTGTCCCCACAGGACGAGCGCGCAACCACTACGCCCCGATCCCGACCCCGCCCAGGACGCACAACCCAGCCCCGCCGGCGTTTGAGGCGCGGCCACCGGGCCGCACCCGGGGCACCGCCGGCCAGGGCAAGGGCGGCCACCGGGCGCCAGACGGGTACGGACTAGCGGACGGGGTGGCCCGCTTCGCGGAGGGCCGTTTTGACCTCGGAGATCCGCAGGTCGCCGAAGTGGAACACCGAAGCCGCGAGCACCGCGTCGGCGCCCGCCGCGATCGCCGGGGCGAAGTGCGCGAGGTTGCCCGCGCCGCCGGAGGCGATCACCGGGACCGAGACGTGCTTGCGTACGGCCGCGATCATCTCGGTGTCGTAGCCGTCCTTGGTGCCGTCCGCGTCCATCGAGTTCAAGAGGATCTCCCCGGCTCCCAGTTCGGCCGCGCGGTGGGCCCACTCCACGGCGTCGATGCCGGTGCCCCGGCGGCCGCCGTGCGTGGTGACCTCGAAGGATCCCGTGTCGGTGCGGCGCGCGTCCACGGACAGGACGAGGACCTGCCGTCCGAAGCGCTCCGCGATCTCCTGGATGAGCTCGGGACGGGCGATGGCGGCGGTGTTCACGCCCACCTTGTCCGCGCCTGCCCGCAGCAGCTTGTCCACGTCGTCCGCGGTGCGGACGCCGCCGCCCACGGTCAGCGGGATGAAGACCTGCTCGGCGGTCCTGCGCACCACGTCGTACGTGGTCTCGCGGTTGCCGGAGGACGCGGAGATGTCGAGGAATGTCAGCTCGTCGGCGCCTTCGGCGTCGTACAGCTTGGCCATCTCCACCGGGTCGCCGGCGTCGCGCAGGTTCTGGAAGTTGACACCCTTGACGACCCGGCCGTTGTCCACGTCCAGGCAGGGGATCACGCGTACGGCGAGGCTCATCCGGACACCGCCTTGTACGCCTCTACCTCCACCTCGACGACCATCGACGGGTCGACGAAGCCGGAGACGATGAGCATCGTCGCGGCCGGGCGGACCGCGTCGAAGAGCTCCTTGTGCGCGCGGCCCACCTCTTCCACGTCGCGGGCGTGCGTCAGGTACATGCGGGTGCGCACCACGTCCTCGGGGCCGAGGCCGGCCTGGGCGAGGGCCTTGAAGGCGACGCCGAACGCCGCGATCGTCTGGTCGTACGGACCGCCCGCGTCGGCCGCGGTGCAGCCGGAGACGAGCACGAGGCCGTTCGGGAGCTGGACGGCACGGGAGTACGCGATGACGTCCTCGTAAGGGCCGCCGGAGGAGATGCGGCGTACATCGGAGGAGCTGCTCATGCGGAGACCACCTTCAGTGCTTCTTCCAGGGTGAAGGCCTTGGCGTACAGGGCCTTGCCGACGATCGCGCCTTCGACGCCCAGCGGTACCAGCTCGGCCAGCGCCCGCAGGTCGTCCAGGGAGGAGATGCCGCCGGAGGCCACGACGGGCCGGTCGGTGGCGGCGCAGACGTTCTTCAGCAGCTCCAGGTTGGGGCCGGTGAGCGTGCCGTCCTTGCCGATGTCGGTGACGACGTACCGGGCGCAGCCCTCGGAGTCCAGGCGCGCGAGCGTCTCGTACAGGTCGCCGCCCTCGCTGGTCCAGCCGCGGCCCTTGAGGGTGGTGCCGCGCACGTCGAGGCCGACCGCGATCCTGTCGCCGTGCTCGGCGATGGCCTTGGCGGCCCACTCGGGGGTCTCCAGGGCGGCGGTGCCCAGGTTGACGCGGGTGCAGCCGGTGGCGAGGGCCGCGGCGAGCGAGGCGTCGTCGCGGATGCCGCCGGAGAGCTCGACCTTGATGTCCATGGCGCCGGTGATCTCGGCGACCAGGGCGCGGTTGTCGCCGGTGCCGAAGGCGGCGTCGAGGTCGACCAGGTGGAGCCACTCGGCGCCGGAGCGCTGCCAGGCGAGGGCCGCCTCCAGCGGGGAGCCGTAGGACGTCTCGCTGCCGGACACCCCGTGCACGAGGCGGACGGCCTGGCCGTCACGGACGTCGACCGCGGGCAGGAGCTCCAGCTTGGCTGAGGACACGGTCATCACAGGGTCTCGATCCAGTTGGTGAGGAGCTGGGCGCCGGCGTCGCCGGACTTCTCGGGGTGGAACTGGGTGGCCCACAGGGCGCCGTTCTCCACCGCCGCGACGAAGCGCTCGCCGTGGGTGGCCCAGGTGACCTTGGGGGCGCGGATCAGCGGGTTGGTGACTTCGAGGGTCCAGTCCTTCGCCGCGTAGGAGTGCACGAAGTAGAACCGGGCGTCTGCGTCCAGGCCGGTGAAGGCCTGGCTGTCGGCCGGCGACTCGACGGTGTTCCAGCCCATGTGGGGGACGACCGGGGCCTTGAGCGGGCCGACCGTGCCGGGCCACTCGTCCAGGCCCTCGGTCTCGACGCCGTGCTCGATGCCGCGCTCGAAGAGGATCTGCATGCCGACGCAGATGCCCATGACCGGGCGGCCGCCGGAGAGCCGGCGGCCGACGATCCAGTCGCCGCGGGCGTCCTTGAGGCCCTTCATGCAGGCGGCGAAGGCGCCGACGCCGGGGACGAGGAGTCCGTCGGCGTCCATGGCCTTGTCGTAGTCGCGGGTGATCTCGACGTCGGCGCCGACGCGGGCGAGGGCGCGCTCGGCGGAACGGACGTTGCCGAAGCCGTAGTCGAAGACCACGACCTTCTTGGTGGGACGTGCTGTGCTCATTCCCAAATTCCCTGGATCCGCAGGACTCCGGCGGCGAGACACATCGCGGAGCCGATGGCGAGCAGCACGATGACCGACTTGGGCATCTGCTGCTTGTGGAAGGAGTAGACGCCGCCGGCCAGGAACAGGCCGAGGACGATCAGGATGGTGTTGAGGCCGTTCACGGCTAGAGGGCGCCCTTCGTGGAGGGCAGGATGCCGGCCGCCCGCGGGTCGAACTCGGCGGCGTACCGCAGGGCTCGCGCGAGGGCCTTGAACTGGCACTCCACGATGTGGTGGGCGTTGCGGCCGTACGGGACGTGGATGTGCAGGGCGATCTGGGCCTGCGCGACGAAGGACTCGAAGATGTGCCGCGTCATCGTCGTGTCGTACGTGCCGATCATCGGCGCCATGTTCTCGGGCTCGGTGTGCACGAGGTAGGGGCGGCCCGACAGGTCGACGGTCACCTGGGCGAGGGACTCGTCGAGCGGGACGGTGCAGTTGCCGAACCGGTAGATGCCCACCTTGTCGCCGAGGGCCTGCTTGAAGGCGGCGCCCAGCGCGAGGGCGGTGTCCTCGATGGTGTGGTGGGTGTCGATGTGCAGGTCGCCGTCGGTCTTGACCGTGAGGTCGAAGAGGCCGTGGCGGCCGAGCTGGTCGAGCATGTGGTCGTAGAAGCCCACGCCCGTCGAGACGTCGACCTGGCCGGTGCCGTCGAGGTTTATCTCGACGACGACCGAGGTCTCCTTGGTGGTCCGTTCGACCCGTCCGATGCGGCTCATGCGTGCTGCTCCTTCTTCAGTGCGCGAACCGCTTCCAGGAACGCGTCGTTCTCTGCCGGGGTGCCGGCGGTGACCCTCAGCCGGCCCGGTACGCCGTTGTCACGGACCAGGACGCCCTGGTCGAGGATCTTCTGCCAGGCGGTGTGCGCGTCCTCGAACTTCCCGAACTGGATGAAGTTCGCGTCGGACTCGGTGACCTCGTAGCCGATGGCCCGCAGTTCGACGACCAGGCGGTCGCGCTCGGCCTTGAGCTGCTCGACGTAGCCGAGGAGGGTGTCGGTGTGCTCCAGGGCGGCCAGCGCGGTGGCCTGGGTGACGGCCGACAGGTGGTACGGCAGGCGGACCAGCTGGACGGCGTCCACGACGGCGGGGTGCGCGGCGAGGTAGCCCAGGCGCAGGCCGGCGGCGCCGAAGGCCTTGGACATGGTCCGGGAGACCACCAGGTTCGGGCGGCCCTCGATGAGGGGCAGCAGCGAGTCGCGGTGGCTGAACTCCACGTACGCCTCGTCCACGACGACGAGGGAGGGCTTGGCCGCCTGGGCTGCCTCGTAGAGGGCGAGGACGGTCTCCGCCTCGACGGCGGTACCCGTGGGGTTGTTGGGCGAGGTGATGAAGACGACGTCGGGGGCGTTCTCGGCGATCGCCTGCTCCGCCGCCTCCACGTCGATGGTGAAGTCGTCGCGGCGCGGGCCGGAGATCCACCCGGTGCCGGTGCCGCGGGAGATCAGCGCGTGCATCGAGTACGAGGGCTCGAAGCCGATCGCGGTGCGGCCGGGCCCGCCGAAGGTCTGCAGCAGCTGCTGGATGACCTCGTTGGAGCCGTTGGCGGCCCAGACGTTCTCCCGCGCGACCGGGTGCCTGCCCGTACGGGTGAGGTAGGCGGCGAGCTCGGTGCGCAGCTCGACCGCGTCCCGGTCGGGGTAGCGGTTGAGGGTGCGGGCGGCGTCGGCGACGCGCTCGGCGATGCGCCGTACGAGCTCCTCGGGCAGCTCGTACGGGTTCTCGTTGGTGTTGAGCTGGACGGGTACGTCGAGCTGCGGTGCGCCGTAGGGGCTCTTGCCGCGCAGCTCGTCCCGGATGGGGAGGTCGTCGATCCCGATGTTCGCCGTCATGCGGTCGGCACCTTCCATCCGAAGCGCGCCTTCAGGGCGGCGCCGTGCGCGGGCAGGTCCTCGGCCTCGGCCAGCGTCACCACGTGGTGGGCGACCTCGGCGAGGGCGTCGCGCGTGTAGTCGACGATGTGGATGCCGCGCAGGAAGGACTGTACGGACAGGCCCGAGGAGTGGCAGGCGCAGCCGCCGGTGGGCAGCACGTGGTTCGACCCGGCGCAGTAGTCGCCGAGCGAGACCGGGGCCCACGGGCCGACGAAGATCGCGCCGGCGTTGCGTACGCGGGCGGCCCAGGCGGCGGCGTCGGCGGTCTGGATCTCCAGGTGCTCGGCGCCGTACGCGTCGACGACCTTGAGGCCGTCCTCCAGGCTGTCGACCAGCACGATCGCGGACTGCCTGCCGGCGAGGGCGGGCTTGATCCGGTCCTCGACGTGCTTGGTCGCGGCGACCTGCGGCTCCAGCTCCCGCTCGACGGCGTCCGCGAGCTCCGGGGAGTCCGTGACGAGGACCGCCGCGGCGAGCGGGTCGTGCTCGGCCTGGCTGATCAGGTCGGCGGCGACGTGCACCGGGTCGGCCGTGGAGTCGGCCAGGACCGCGATCTCGGTCGGACCGGCCTCGGTGTCGATGCCGATCTTCCCGGTGAAGTAGCGCTTGGCCGCGGCGACCCAGATGTTGCCGGGGCCGGTCACCATGTTGACCGGCAGGCAGTCCTCGGTGCCGTACGCGAACATCGCGACGGCGACGGCGCCGCCGGCCGCGTACACCTCGTCCACGCCGAGCAGCGCGCACGCGGCGAGGATCGTCGGGTGCGGCAGGCCGCCGAACTCCTTCTGCGGTGGGGACGCGAGCGCGATCGACTCGACGCCCGCCTCCTGGGCCGGTACGACGTTCATGACGACGGAGGAGGGGTACACCGAGCGGCCGCCCGGGGCGTACAGCCCCACGCGCTCCACCGGAACCCACTTCTCGGTCACCGTGCCGCCGGGGACCACCTGGGTGGTGTGCTCGGTGCGGCGCTGGCTCCGGTGCACGATCCGGGCGCGCCGGATCGACTCCTCCAGGGCGGCGCGGACGGCCGGGTCCAGCTGCTCCAGGGCGGCCTTGATCGCCTCCGCGGGTACCCGGACCTGCGAGAGCTCGACCCCGTCGAACTTCTGCGCGTACTCGATCAGCGCCGCCGTGCCACGATGATGGACGTCCTCGCAGATGGGCCGCACCTTCTCCAGGGCAGCTTCTACGTCGAACTCGGCACGGGGCAGCAGATCGCGCAGGGCGCCGCCCTCGGGGAGGGCGTCACCGCGCAGGTCGATACGAGAGATCACCTCACAATTCTCTCAGACCGCCTCGCGCCACCGTCCGCCTGTATCACTGGCTGATACACGCCCCGGATGTCACAGGCCCCGGATAGCTTTGATCACAGCGATCATTGACGGCGTGCAGGGGACAGCGGAGGGGGGCCGCCTTGACCGAGGCGCGCGCAGGCGAGGAACCGGCGGATCTCTCCGCTGCCGAGCGCCGGATGTGGGACGCGTACCGCACGGGGAGCGTCTGCGATCTCAGCGCCCGCGCCGCCGACCAGGACGATCCGCACGCCGACCACGTGTGGGGTCCCGGCCGCAGCGTCCGGGCCGGGGTGGTGGCCCTGCTGCTGCTCCACGGACCGCCGCCGGTGCCGGGCCGGGTGGCCTCGCTCAAGCTGCGCGGCGTGCGGATCAGCGGGCGGCTCGATCTGTCCGGCGGCACGGTGGCCCCGTACATGGAGCTCCAGTCCTGCCGCTTCGACAGCGAGATCCAGCTGTCGGAGGCCCGCTTCGGCACGCTCCGCATGATCAACTGTGCGGTCCCCCGGCTGGAGGCGGCCCGCCTGCACACCGAGGGTGATCTGCACCTGCCGCGTTGCCGCGTGGCGCGCGGTATCCGGCTGACCGACGCCCAGATCGGCACCGACCTGCTGATCAGCCAGGCCGTGGTGCAGCGGGACACCAAGGGCCGGGCGATCGCCGCCGACGGGATGTCGGTGGCGCAGGACTTCCAGGGCGAGCTGCTGGAGACGTACGGCGAGGTGAGCCTGCGCGGCGCGAAGGTCGGCGTGTCGATGAACCTGCGCGGGGCCCGTCTGCGCAATCCGTACGGGCGATGGGCGCTCAACGCCCCTCAGCTGACCGTCGAGCGGACCCTCTACCTGACCGCGATCGCGCGGGACTACGTGCCGGGCGGGGGCTCCTCCACTCCCCCGTACGGGGTGGGGGCGACGCCGGCGCGCGGGCAGCGGGCCCAGCGCTTCGAGTGCCGGGGCGGGCTGCGGCTGGACGACGGCCGGTTCGGGGACGCCATCGACTTCTACGGTGCGCGGTTCATGCTCACCGAGGAGCAGGAGATATCCCTGCGCCGGATCCAGACCCCTGAGTTCCGCTTCGTCGGCGAGCGGCCCGAGCGCGGGCGGGTGGTGGTGTCCGGGGCCAAGGTGGTCAAGCTCGTCGACACCTCCACGAGCTGGCCGGGCCCGGGCGGGGTGTCCATCGAGGGCTTCGTCTACGAGAACCTGGCGCCCCGGGGCCACTTCCCGCTCTCCCGCCGGCTGGACTGGGTGGCGGCGGCCACGCCCGAGTACTCGCCGGAGCCGTACGAGCGGCTGGCCGCCGTACTGCGGGCCAGCGGGGAGGACGCAGACGCCCGCGAGGTGCTGCTGGCCAAGCAGCGGCGGCGCCGGGCCACGCTGCCGCCGGGGCCGAAGGCGTGGGGGTACCTCCAGGACTGGACGGTGGTCTACGGGTACCGGCCGGGCCGGGCCGCGCTGTGGATGGCGGTGCTGTGGGCGGCGGGCGCGCTGCTCTTCTCCCAGCTCGATCCCCCGGCGATCAAGGAGAACGAGCATCCGCAGTGGAGCGCCGCCCTGTACGCGCTGGACCTGCTGCTGCCCGTCATCGACCTCGGCCAGCAGGGCCAGTGGAAGCTGGAGGGGGGCTGGCAGTGGGGTGCGGCGGCTCTCGTCATCATGGGCTGGATCCTGGCCACGACGGTGGCGGCGGGGGCCTCCAGGCTGCTGAGGCGTGGGTGACGGGGCCGGTCCGGCCATTACCCTGTGCCTCGTGACCACCGTTCGCCTGCCCCTCTTCCCGCTGAACTCGGTGCTGTTCCCGGGACTCGTCCTCCCGCTGAACGTCTTCGAGGAGCGCTATCGCGCCATGATGCGCGAGCTGCTGAAGACGGGAGAGGACGAGCCGCGCCGTTTCGCCGTCGTCGCGATCCGTGACGGCCGGGAGGTCGCGCCGACCGCGCCCGGCCTGCCGGACCAGACGGCCGTGCCGGAGCGGGGCCCCGCCGCGGGTTTCGGACCCGACCCGATCCAGGCCTTCCACCGGGTGGGCTGCATCGCGGACGCGGCGACGATCCGGGAGCGGGAGGACGGCAGCTTCGAGGTCCTGGCGACCGGCACCACGCGGGTCCGGCTGCTCTCGGTGGACTCCTCGGGCCCCTTCCTGACGGCGGAACTGGAAGAGATCGCGGAGGACTCGGGCGACGGCGCGGGCGTGCTGGCCGAGGGGGTGCTGCGGGCCTTCCGCAACTACCAGAAGCGGCTGGCCGGAGCCCGCGAGCGGTCCCTGACGAGCGCGGAACTCCCCGACGAGCCGTCGGTGGTCTCCTACCTGGTGGCAGCGGCGGCGGTGCTGGACATCCCGGCGAAGCAGCGGCTGCTGCAGGCCCCGGACACGGCGACCCGGCTGGCGGAGGAACTGAAACTGCTGCGCACGGAGACGGCGGTGATCCGCCACCTCCCGTCCCTGCCGGCGGTGGATCTGACCCGTACCCCGACGAGCCCGAACTGACGGATCACCGATGGCGAAGAAGACCAGGCAGGCGGCGAAGCAGGCGGCCGGCACCCCGGCGATCGTCGCCCTGACGGCGGCGGGCGTCCCGTTCACCACGCACGCGTACGAGCACGACCCTGCGCATCCCTCCTACGGGGAGGAGGCCGCGCAGGCCCTCGGCGTCTCACCGGGCCAGGTCTTCAAGACCCTCGTCGCCGACGTGGACGGGGTCCTGACGGTGGCGGTGGTCCCGGTCTCTGGGTCGCTGGACCTGAAGGCGCTGGCGACGGCGGTCGGCGGGAAGCGGGCGGCGATGGCGGATCCCGCACTGGCGGAGCGCACGACGGGCTACGTCCTGGGCGGCATCTCCCCACTGGGGCAGCGCAAGCGGCTGCGCACGGTGGTCGACGCCTCGGCTTCGGCGCACGCCACGATCTGCTGCTCGGCGGGCCGTCGCGGCCTCGAGATCGAACTTGCCCCCTCGGACCTGACCGCCCTCACGGACGCCAGGGTGGCCCCGATCGCCCGGCCTTGAGGCCGCTTCAGGGCCGCTCGTAGGCCTGGAGCACGCCACCGACGGAGAAGCACAGTGCACCGCACAGCGTGCCCCAGTCGGCGATGTCGGCGTTGAGCGGGCTTCCGGTGGCCGGCCGGGTGAACGCGGCCAGCGCCGAGACCATGAACAGCACCGACCCGAGCTGATTGACGGCGACGACCCACCAGCCGAGGCTGCGCGAGCGCAGGCAGGGCCGGAAGCGGTGGCAGATCTCGACGAACGACAGGTGCCCCGAGATCAGGAACAGCACGCATCCGATCACGTCGGGAGTCCAGATCAGCCGGTTGATCTGCTGAGCGGAGAGCCCCTGGAGGAAGGAGTCCAACAGGTTGACGGCGAACACGAGCGTCCCGACGAACAGCACGAACGTGCTCAGCCAGTCCAGGCGCATCGGCTCGTACCCCCACCACCTCCACGCGGCCGTGACCAGTCGCCCGCCCTCCCCGGAGTGGCGGGGCGCGTTCAGCACCTGCAGGAGCGAGACGTAGCCCCCGGTGTTGAAGAACAGGCCCCCCGCGAAGTAGATCGCGGCGCTCTCGGCCGCGTCGCCCCAGCCGAACTGGGACACCGCGGCGCCGAGGGCGAAGAGTGCCCCGCCGACGACGAACGCACCCGAGGCGACTGCATTGAGTCGTCGGAGGCGGCCGAGGGCCTCGGCATCGGCGGTCGAGGTTCCGTCGCCCGCGCCGCCCGTCCCGCGGACCGACAGTGCCCCACGCCTGCGCGCGAGCCGCGACTCCCACACCACCGTTCCTCCCTCCGGGCGGTGCCAGGTGAGCCGGGTGGTGAACGGTCCTGCGCCTTCGGCGCGCTGCTCGGGCTGTCCCACGGCCCGAGCGTAGTGCGGTGTGCAGCCCCCGAACGGGCAGCGAAACGTACCTTTCCTCCCCTGACGGCGCGGCCGGGTCCGGCGTCCCGGGAACAGCCGCCACCCGGAGCGGTCAGGCGCGCGGGGCCTCGGGCGCCGTGGGACCGGCTTCGGCGGGCGGCGACTGCACCGGCTGCTCCGGCTGCTCCGGCTGCCGCGCAGAGTCCTCCGGAGGCGCCTGGTGGTAGCCGGACCAGCCGTACAGCGGGGACGGCTCGGGATCGCGCGGCGACCACAGTGCCGTGAGGCCGAGGTGAAGCAGGATCGCGGTCATCGGCCAGGCCAGCAGCGCCCCGTGCGCCAGCAGCTGCAGCGGCGCGTCGAACGCAACCCCCTTGCCCGCCTTCGCCGCGGCGGCGGCCAGATCCGACGACGGCCCCAGCCACAGCCCGAACCGCCAACCCCCCAGCGCGGCGAAGCCGGAGCCCACCGCGAGGCCGATCACCAGCGGCACGCCGCCGCGCCGCCGCCACAGGAACGTCCCGACGGCGCTCAGCACGCCCAGTCCCACCGACAGCAGGAAGAAGGTCCCGTCGGCCGCGATCCGCGCCTCGCTCTCGCTGTTGCGCAGGAACACGGCCTCCCCGTTGGAGACGTACTGCACCCGCGGCGCCAGCCACACCCACAGCAGTCCGAGGAGCAGCCCGGCCACGCCGACCACCAGGGCGACGACGGCCCCGTCCCGGACGTCCTGCGGGGTGACGGCCCCGGAGGACCCACCCGGCTTCTCGGGCGGGAGCGACGGCGGGTCGAACGGGGACGGCGGGGTCACGGCTTCGGTCACCCCCACATCGTGCCAGGTGCGCCCGGCGACGACATCGGCGGACCGCGTCAGCGGACCGCGGCCCGCCGGTACGCCCACGTGGCGACGGTCAGCGAGAGGACTCCGACCGCCCCGCAGACGCCGAGGTCGAAGGCGACGGCCACCCAGTCGGGCTCGGGGGCGAAGGTCTGCGCGAAGGCCTCCACCCCGTACGTCGAGGGCAGCAGGTCCCTGGCCCACACGATCACGTCGGGCATCCGCTCGGGCGGCAGCACCCCCAGCAGCAGCGCGGCCGACATCCCGAGCTGCCCGGCGAGGGTGGCCAGCTCCTGCCGCGGCGCGAGCAGCCCCAGCGCCGCGCCGAGCCCGGCGAGTGCGGCCCCGGCCAGCGGCACCACCGCGGCCAGGATCCACAGCCCGCCCATCGGCAGGCCGAAGAGCAGACAGCCGAAGACGGCGGTGACCAGCGTCCCCGGCAGCGTGAAGGAGGCGTACGCGGCGGCGGCGCCCAGCACCACGGACGCGGGCGGCACCGGCAGGGTGGCGTAGTGGTCGAGCCCCCCGCCGGCCCGCAGTTGCCCGAAGTACTGCGCGAGCAGGTTCAGGGCGACGAAGGCGACGACCAGCACCGAGGACCCGGCGACCACGGCCCGGGCCTCCGAGCCCCCGTCGACCACGCCGCGCATCAGGATCATGATCCCGACGGACTGGAAGGTGGCCACGAACAGCAACGGGATCCGGGCGACCCGCGCCCGGGACAGCTGCGCCCGGTACACGGCGGCCAGTGCGGGGAAGAACCGCGCCTTCGGCGCGAGCACGCCCACGACGGTGTCCACGGGTGTAGTGGTCACTGATGTGGTGGTCACGACTTCACCAGCCCCTTCATCCGCCCGCCGAGCGCGAGATAGACGTCCTCCAGGCTCGGTGTCGCCAGCGTGAAGTCGTCGAGGGCGGCGAAGGCCGGCCCGCCGGTGACGGCGGCCACCGCGGCCCGTGCCTCGTCCGGCGCCAGTCGCAGCACCCAGCGGCGCCCGGACTCGGCGGCCCGCGGCGCAAGCGATGCGACCTCCGGCACCTCCAGCGGCGGGGCGGACCGCCACACGAGCTCCAGCCGGACCTCGCCCGGGACACTGGCCTTCAGTCCGGCCGGTGTGTCGCAGGCGATGACCCTGCCCTGGTCGATGACGGCGACCCGGTCGAGGACGGTCTCGGCCTCGATGACGTTGTGGGTGACGAGCAGGACCGTCGCGCCGTGCCGGGCGCGCCGCCGGTCCACGGCCGACCACACGGCCCGCCGGGCCACCGGGTCCATGCCGGTGGTGGGCTCGTCGAGGACCAGTACGGGCCGCTCCCCCACCAGCGCGGCGGCGAAGCAGGCCAGGCGGCGCTGGCCGCCGGAAAGTTTCTTCAGGGGCCGTCCGGCGATCGGCGTCAGCCCGAGTTCGTCCAGTACGGCGTCGCGCGCGGCCCGCGCGTCCCGTGCACCGAGCCCGCGCAGCCGCCCGGTGGTCTCGGCGGCCAGCGCCACCGTGAGCTCGTCCAGGGCGGTGGATTCCTGCCCCAGGTAGGCGAGCAGCCGGGACGCCCGCTGGGGGTGGCGTACGAGGTCGTGGCCGAGCAGGGTCACGGAGCCCGCGTCGGGCCGCATCAGGCCGGTGAGCTGGCGGACCAGGGTGGACTTGCCGGCGCCGTTCGGGCCGAGCAGGCCGAAGATCTCGCCGCGCCGGACGTCCAGGGAGATTCCGTCGTTGGCGCGGGTCTCGGGCAGGGCGGGGGCCCCGCGCCGTCCGCGGACCGCGGGATACGTCTTGACGAGGTCTCGCACCGCGCAGATCACGTCGGACGCCGCTCCCGCGGCTGCCGCCGTGCCGTTGTGCGCCTGTGCTGTGCCCGTACTCACGAGGGAGCAGCCTACGGGGTTCCCGCCCCTACTCGGCCGCCGGGGTCAGCGGGCCGGCGGCGTCGCCGGGGCCCGTTACCGGTGCGGCGGCCGGTACGGCGGCCACGTGCTCGGCGGCGGCACGGACGTCGATCTCCCTCCAGAACCCGGCGCGGATGGCGTACCGGTCGTGCTCGTCGATCTGGTCGTCCTTGTGCGCGAGCAGGCCGAACCGGGCGGCGTAGCGCAGCAGCTCACCGTCGATCCGGTGCGGGATGCGCGGGTACATCGTGGCCAGCTTCTGCAGGTGCACGGTCTCCGGGAGCCGTTCCATCCACCGCCGGGCGAACACCTGTCCCACCTCGAACGGGTCGCCGCCGACGGTGGTGATGTCCTCCTCCCGGTCCGCCCAGCGCTGCTCGGCGCTGGTGAGCTGGGCGAGGGTGGGCAGCGAGGCGGTCTCGGCGGGTTCGCCGAGGGGTCCGGCCCGGTCGATCCAGCCCTTGTCGGAGGACCAGCGGAGGGCGCTGGCCGGGGCCGGGCCGCCGGTGCCGGGCCCGGTCTGCGCGCCGGCCTGGTGGCCGGGGGCCCGCAGGGCTCCGGCGAGGTCCTTGGGCGTGGGTACGGACTTGCCCCCGGGGGTGGTCGGCGCCGGTACGGGGACTCCCTCCCGCTCGTCGTCGCCGGTGGCGGCGGTGCCGTTGCGGGCCGCCTCGGCGAGCGCCGCCTCGGGCAGCGGGGCCGAGAGGATGGCGGCGATGTCGGGGCGCGGCGCGGGCGGCGGGGAGCACAGGCCGGTGAGGTCCTTGGCGCGGACGGCCCGGGTGATCCAGGCCCGGTCCAGAACGCGGCGTTCGTCGGCCTCGGCGACGAGGTCCTCGGACTGGTTGTAGTCCCCGTCGGCGGCCTGGACGGCCCACAGGTGCACGGCGACGCCGTGTTCCTTGGCGGACATCAGGCCGGGCAGCAGGTCGCCGTCGCCGGTGACCAGGACCACGTCGGAGCATGCGCGGTTGCGGGCCAGCTCGGTGAGCTCGGCGTGCATGGCGGCGTCGACGCCCTTCTGCGCCCAGCGGCCGTCGCTCCGGGTCAGCGCCCCCAGCCGGACGGTGACGCGGGGCATGACGCGCAGCCGCCGGTGTTCGGGCTGCGGCACCCGGTCGGGTGCGCCGTCGAACCAGTAGATGCGCAGCAGGGGCTGCTCGGTGTCGGCCTCGGCCCGCTCGCGCAGGCCCTGGATGAGGGCGGCATGGTCGACGGTGATCCGGGAGCGGGAGGGCTCCCCGGCGAGAAGGCTGGCGGCGGCACCCAGCAGGTAGCCGGCGTCCACCAGGACGACGCAGCGGTCCACGCGTTCCACCCTCTTCCCTGGGGGTCCTCTGTGTTTTTCGGCGGGTGCCCCGAGTCTGCCCGACCTCAAGGGTGTTGAAGGCCGGAACTCGATCATCGGCGTGGCGGATCTCACGGTGCGCGGGGGGAAGGGGCATCACCACGCGCAGTAATGATCCAAAATGCGCGCTTTCCAGCGCTGTGTGAGTGTGAAGGCGGTCCTGGCCCCTAGACCCTCACGGAGGCTCCACCATGGCCAAGAACAAGCAGCAGAAGCAGCCGAAGCAGCAGGCCCGCTCCTCGCAGGATCCGTCGAAGACCTCGGCCGATTCCTCGACCGAGTCGATGCATCCGTCGCCCAGTCCGATGGATCTGGCCCACAAGAGCAAGCAGAAGAAGTTCGGCCACAACTGACGCCCGCACTCTGTGACGGTGAAGGGCCTGCCCGGCATCGCCGGGTCTGTACGGTCAACGGTGTAACTCCCGATCAAGGAAGTAGCACCTGATGAGCGACGTGACTGTCTCGGTCGAGGCGGTTGAAGAGGTCCGGC
>NZ_JBSGZI010000052.1:0-51340 GCF_053610945.1 Streptomyces sp. NPDC054849 | reverse complement strand
TCCCACGCGTGTAACGCGCGGGCGGCCGCCGCGCGGAACACCGCGCGGCGGCCACGGGCGCGCCGGGCTTCCGGGCCCGGAAGCCGCAGAGGCCTCAGCCGGCCAGGGCTACGAGCCTTCGGTACTCGAGCTGGTCGGCCCGCCGGGCGGTGAGGTGGACGTGCACGTCGGCGAGGAACTCCTTCAGGGCGCTGTACCCGGCCGTGTACGTCTCCTCCTGTTCACCGGCATCCGGGGGCATCCAGAAGATCAGCAGCTGCGCGTTCCTTCGCATGCCCTCCGGGCTGGCGAAGGACAGCTCATGGACGACCAGCCGCGGCTCGTCCGCCGGCAAGGCCTGCACCAGCTCGTCATGCGTCAGGTTTCCCTCGACCTCCGGGACCAGGACGCCTGGGACATCCGCATAGCGAAGGGTCACGGTGTTGATCTCCCGCTTCTCCCTCAGGTGGTGCAGAGCCTCAAGAGAGCCTTCCGAAAGGCCGGTCGGGCTGGTCACGAAGATCTCACCTCGGCGCTGGTCAGGACACTGGGACAGTGGGGCGGCACACGTCGGAAGAGCCGCTGTGCGGGGCCGGCTCGTCAGCGGGCCGCGAGGCAGCCCGCAGACCGGCGGTCAGGTGTGGACCCGGCCGTTGGCACCGTCGTGGCTGTCGGCGTGTTCGTCGTCGAACCAGTAATCGCCGGCCGCGAGGTAGCGGAAGGAGTGCGCGCTGTGGGCGGGAAGGGCGACCGTTACCGCGCGGGTCCCGTCGCCGCGGGGCTCCAGGGGGTGGGCGGCGGGGTTCCAGTGGTTGAAGTCTCCGACGACGCTGACGGGCCCGCCCGGACGGTCCTCGGGGAGGATGAAGGTGACCTGGGTACGGCCCTTGAGCTGCTTGCGTTCGAGCACTGAAAGCCTCCAGTCACGAAACGGGGAACCGGCCCGTGCATCCTCGCGCCGCCGTGCGTGCGGAGCGGCGGTACAGCGCCGTGGGCAGGGCGGAGGTCACCCGGGTGGCCGCGAGCCACCCGCCGCCGGGCCTTCGGCGGGGCCGCCGGACGGGCGACCCTCCCAGCCCCCGCCGCGCCGCGCGACGCGGCGGGGGGCAGGGGAGGAGCGCCGGCGTCGGTACCGCCGGGAACACGGTCGACAGGATCCGGTCCAGGCGGCCGGGGAAGGGAAGGGTCGAGTGGGCTGGTTCACCAACGCCGTGGGCCTCGTCCTGGTGCTCTACGTGCTCCGGGACGTCTTCCATACGCTGTGGCACCCCACGCGCCACGGAGGTCTGAGCCGGCTGATCATGTCGTGCCTGTGGCGTCTGTCAGGGACCCTCACGACGCGGCGCCGGGCTTCGGGGCTGGCGGGACCCCTCGCGATGGTGGCGGTGGTCGCCGTCTGGGCGCTGACCTTGGTGGTGGGGTGGGCCTTGATCTACTGGCCGCACATGCCCGACGCCTTCACCTTCGCCGCCGGACTGCGGCCGTCCGATCACGCCGGATTCCTCGACGCGCTGTACATCTCCCTGGTCCACATCTCCACGCTCGGTCTGGGCGACATCGCACCCGCGGAAGGCTGGCTGCGCGTCCTCGCCCCGATGGAGGCCCTCGTCGGCTTCGTCCTGCTGAGCGCCACGGTGTCGTGGACCCTCGGCATCTACCCCGCACTGGCCCGGCGGCGCGCACTGGCGCTGCGCCTCTCGCACCTCTCGCGCACCCACCCCACGACGGAACAGATCGACACGGACGCGGGGGTGGCGGTCCTCGACAGCCTCGCCGCCGGCATCTCGGTGATCTCCGTCGACTTCATGCAGTACGCCGAGTCGTACTACTTCTACGACGGAGACGACCGCACTTCTCTCGCCCGCCACCTTCCCTATGCCGACAACCTGGCCGACCAGGCGGCGGGAGCCCGCCACCCCGACGTCCGCCTCGCCGCCGCCGTCCTGCGCGCCGCCCTGGAGGACCTCGCCGTCATCCTCGACCAGCGTTTCCTCCACACCGGCGGACCCCCCGGGCAGGTGTTCGACGCCTTCGCGCGCGACCACGGACGCCACGCCGGCCCCTGACGGGAAGCGTGTGGCGCTCTTCCGGCGACGGCCGTGGCGGGAGATGATCCGGGCGACAGCCGCGCCGCATCCACGGAGGACCCGTGACCGAGCCGACACGTCCAGCCGCTGCCGGTTCCCCCGTCGAGGTCCCGGCGGGTGATCCCGCCGAGTTTCCCGGCGGGCCGGCCCTGTTCCGTCTGGACCCCCGCGTCGCCCACCTGAACCACGGCTCCTTCGGCGCGGTCCCCGTCCCCGTCCAGGAGGCCCAGGCCGCGCTGCGCGAAGAGGCGCACGCCGACCCCGACGCCTTCTTCCTCACCGTTCCGGACCGCCTCGCCGCGGCCCGCGCCCGGATCGCCGCGCACCTCGGCGCCGACCCCGAAGGCATCGCCTTCATCTCCAACGCCACCGAAGGCGCCAACCTCGCCCTCGACGCCGTCCCGCTCGCCGACGGCGACGAGATCCTGGTCACCGACCACGGTTACGGCACCGTCGTCGCGGCCGCCGCCCGCCGAGCCCCCGTCACCACCGTCGCCCTGGACCCCGGGCTGCCCGACGAGGACGCCGTACGGGAGACCGTGCTGGCCGCGCTGACGCCCCGGACACGGGTGGCCGTACTCGACCACCTCAGCTCGCCCACCGCCCGGCTCATCGCCTCCCCCCGGCTCCTCGCCGACCTGCGGGAACGCGGGGTCACCACCGTCGTCGACGGCGCCCACGCCCCCGGCATGCTCGCCGACCCCCTCGCAGGGGGCGCCGACTTCTGGTTCGGCAACCTTCACAAGTGGGGCTACGCACCCTCCGGCAGCGCGCTCCTCGCCGTCGCCCCGCAGCACCGCCACCGGATCCGTGCACTCGTACCGTCATGGGAGGACCAGCACGGATTCCCGCGCTCCGTGGAGAACCGCGCCACCGCCGACTACACCGGCTGGCTCGCCGCCCCCGAGGGGCTGGACCTCCTCGAACGCCTCGACGCGGCCAAGGTCCGGGCCCACAACAGCGCCCTCGCCGCCCACGGTGCGGCGCTGCTCGGCGAGATCCCCGGGCTCACCCCGCTGCCGTACACCGCCGGCCTCGCCATGCGCACCCTGCGCCTGCCGTCCGGGGTCGCCGAGACCCCGGAGCGCGCCCGCGCCCTGCGCGAGGAACTCGCGGCGCGGCTGCACGTGCGGGTGCTCATCTGGCCCCGGCCGGGCGGCGGCGGCATCCGGGTCTGCGGGCAGATCTACAACCGGCCCCAGGAGTACGCCCGCCTCGCCGCCGCCCTGCCCGGCTACCTCGGCAGGGCCGTCAGCCGCGCCTGAGCAGGTACGTGTCCATGATCCAGCCCTTCCGGGCGCGGGCCTCGGTGCGCAGCTCCTCGATCCGCCCCGCGACCTCCGCCAGCCTGCCCTGCACCAGGATCTCGTCCGGGGTGCCCACGTAGGCCCCCCAGTAGATGTGGAGGTCCTGATCCAGGTGGGCGGTGAAGGCGTGCCGCGCGTCCAGCATCACCACCACGTCGTCCACGTCCTGCGGCCAGCCCTCGGCCAGCCGGCGCCCGGTGGTGATCTGGACCGGGCGCCCGACCCGATTCAGGTTGGTCCGGTGCCGCGCCAGCAGCGCCGAGACGCTGCTGATGCCGGGCACGACCTCGTGCTCGAAGGCCACCCGGCCACGCTCCAGCACCTCGTCGAGGATCGCGAGCGTGGAGTCGTAGAGCGAGGGGTCGCCCCACACCAGGAACGCGCCGGTCTCGCCCTCCGCCAGGTCCTCCGCGATGAACCGCTCGAAGAGCTCGGCCCGCGCGCTGCGCCAGCCGTCCACCGTCGGGGTGTAGTCGGCGGGGGTCCGGTCCCGGTCCGGGTCGCGGCCTTCCACCAGCCGGTGGCCGGGCCGGGCGTGCGCGTCGAGCATCGCGCGCCGCAGCCCGGTCAGATCCGCCTTCTCCTCGCCCTTCTCCAGGATGAGAAATGCGTCCGCCGCGCCGATCGCCTTGACCGCCTGGAGGGTCAGGTGGTCCGGGTCGCCCGCGCCTATGCCGATCACTGAGAACTTCTTCACCCGGCTATTCTGCCCGTCATGCGCGTCGCCCTGTTCGTCACCTGCGTCACCGACGCGCTGTACCCGCGGACCGGCATCGCCGTCGTACGTCTCCTGGAGCGGCTCGGCGTCGACGTGGACTTCCCGGCGGGCCAGAGCTGCTGCGGGCAGCCGCAGTACAACACGGGCTACCGGCACGAAACCGAACCACTGGTGCGGCGCACGGCGGCGGCCTTCGCCGGCTACGCGTACGTCGTCACCCCCTCCGGGTCCTGCGCGGCGATGATCCGCGAGCACTACCCGCGCATCGGCCGGAAGGCGGCGCAGGAGGGGCGCGGCGACGGGCCGGCTCAGGCGGCGCAGTCCCTCGCGCCACGCGTGTACGAGCTGACCGAGTTCCTGGTCGACGTGCTCGGAGTGACCGACGTGGGCGCGTACTTCCCGCACACCGTCACCTATCACCCCTCATGTCACGGCCTGCGGGGGCTGGGCCTCGGGGACCGGCCGCGACGGCTGCTGGCCGCGGTCAAGGGCCTGGAGCTCGTCGAGCTGCCGGGTGCCGACGAGTGCTGCGGCTTCGGCGGCACCTTCGCCGTCAAGAACCCGGACGTCTCGACCGCCATGGGCGCCGACAAGATCGCCTCCGCGGCCGCCACCGGCGCCGAGGTGCTGTGCGGGGCCGACAACTCCTGCCTCGCCCACCTCGACGGCCTGCTGCGCCGCGCGGACGCCCCGCTGCGCACCCTGCACCTCGCCGAGATCCTGGCCGCGACCGAGGAGGAGCCACTGTCGTGACCGGTACCCCTCTGGGCATGCCCGCCTTCCCCGAGGCGGCCCGCGACGCCGTACGGGACGACGGGCTGCGCGCCAACCTCCGCCACGCCACGCACACCATCCGCGACAAGCGGGCCCGGGCGGTAGCCGAACTGGAGGACTGGGACCGGCTGCGCGCGGCGGGCAAGGCGGTCAAGGACCATACTCTGCGCCACCTCGACCGCTACCTGCTGCAGTTGGAGGCGGCCGTCA
The DNA here is from genome assembly GCF_053610945.1 of Streptomyces sp. NPDC054849. NCBI lineage: Bacteria > Bacillati > Actinomycetota > Actinomycetes > Kitasatosporales > Streptomycetaceae > Streptomyces > Streptomyces sp. NPDC054849. The sequence goes on along the minus strand of NZ_JBSGZI010000052.1, from coordinate 46,265 downwards.
CGGCCGCCGGCGGCTTCGTCCACTGGGCGGCCGACGCCGACGAGGCCAACCGGATCGTCACGGACCTCGTCCGGGCCACCGGGGAACGTGAGGTCGTCAAGGTCAAGTCCATGGCCACCCAGGAGATCGGACTCAACGAGGCCCTGGAGGCCGCCGGGATCGTCGCGTACGAGACCGACCTCGCCGAACTCATCGTGCAGCTCGGCCACGACCGCCCCTCCCACATCCTGGTCCCGGCCATCCACCGCAACCGGGCCGAGATCCGCGACATCTTCCGCAGGGAGATGGGACAGTGGGGCCGACCGGCACCCGTCCCGCTCGGCGACGACCCGCGGGAACTCGCCGAGGCGGCGCGCCTGCACCTGCGCGAGAAGTTCCTGAGGGCCAAAGTCGCCGTGTCCGGCGCCAACTTCATGGTCGCCGAGACCGGCACGATGGTCGTCCTCGAGTCCGAGGGCAACGGCCGGATGTGCCTGACCCTGCCCGAGACCCTCATCTCGGTCGTGGGCATCGAGAAGGTCGTCCCGGCCTTCCGCGACCTGGAGATCTTCCTCCAGACGCTGCCGCGCTCCTCGACGGCCGAGCGGATGAACCCGTACACGACGATGTGGACCGGCACGACGGACGGCGACGGACCCTCCGCCTTCCACCTCGTCCTCCTCGACAACGGCCGCACCGACACCCTCGCCGACGAGACCGGCCGCCAGGCCCTGCGCTGCATCCGCTGCTCCGCCTGCCTCAACGTCTGCCCGGTCTACGAGCGCGTCGGCGGCCACGCCTACGGCTCCGTCTATCCCGGGCCCATCGGCGCCATCCTCAGCCCCCAACTGCGGGGCACAGGCAGTGAGATCGACGCCTCGCTGCCCTACGCCTCCACCCTGTGCGGAGCCTGCTACGAGGTCTGTCCCGTCGCCATCGACATCCCGGAGGTCCTCGTCCACCTGCGCGAACGGGTGGCCCAGGGCGGCCCGGTGACACGGGACGGCATCCGCGTACGGCTTCGCCCCGCGCACGGGCACACCGCCGAACGGGCCGCCATGCGAGCCGCCCGGCTCCTCCTGGACCGCCCCGCGGCCCTGCGCGCGGGGGAGCGCCTGCTGGCCCGGGCCCGCCGGCTGGCTCCCCGCAGACTCCCCGGCCGTGGGCGGGCCTGGACCGACACGCGCGAACTGCCCTCCGTCCCGGCGGAATCCTTCCGCGACTGGTGGGCCCGAGACCGGGGGAACCTGCGGTGACCAGCAAGGACCGCATCCTGGCCCGCATCCGCCGGGCCGTTCCCGCGGCGGAGCCCGGCCCGGGCCCGGAAATCCCGCGTGACTACCTCCGCGTACACGGCGCGCGCACCGCGGCCGCGAGCGCCGACCTGCTCGCCGCCAACCTCGCCGAGTACCGGGCGAAGGTCCACCGCACCGACGGGCAGGGCCTGCCGCTGCTGCTGATGCGGCTGCTGGGCGAACGCGGGTCCCGGACCGTCCTCGTCCCACCCGGTTTGCCCCCGTACTGGCTCTCCGCGGCCGACGCGACCCGAGTCCACGACCGCGAGGCCTCCACCCCACTGGAACTGGACCGGGTCGACAGCGTGGTCACCGGCTGCGCCCTGGCCGTCGCCGAGACCGGCACGATCGTCCTCGACGGCGGCCCCGAGCAGGGCCGGCGCCGCATCACCCTGATCCCGGACCACCACATCTGCGTGATCCGCGTACCGGAGCAGGTGGTGGACTCCGTACCGCAGGCACTGGAACGGCTCGACCCCGTCCGCCCCCTGACCTGGATCTCCGGACCTTCCGCCACCAGCGACATCGAACTGAACCGGGTGGAAGGCGTACACGGGCCCCGCACCCTGGAGGTCGTCCTCCTCGGCGCAGAATGAGGGCATGTCATCCCACATCGCTCTGACCGCCCTCGTGGTCCACGACTACGACGAGGCCATCGACTTCTACACCCGCGCGCTGGGCTTCGAGCTCGCCGAGGACACCGCACGCCCGGACGGCTCCCGCTGGGTCGTGGTCCGCCCGCCCGGCGCGACCGAATCCGCCCTGCTGCTGGCCCGCGCCAAGGACGACGCCCAGCGCTCCCGGGTCGGCGACCAGACCGGTGGCCGCGTCGGCTTCTTCCTCTACACCGACGACTTCGCGCGCGACCACACCCGGATGACCACCGAGGGCGTGCGCTTCCTGGAGGAGCCGCGCCACGAGACGTACGGCTCCGTCGCCGTCTTCGAGGACCTGTACGGCAACCGCTGGGATCTACTCCAGCCCGCCGCCGGCTAGCCGGGGCGCCTCCCGCGCGGGATCGACCGCCGGGCCGCCGTCCGCCACCCGGCCGGCCAGCTCGCGCGCCCATCGCACCAGCCCCGGCACGTCGATCCCGTACGGCCCTCCATCCACGTCCTCGATCCCGGCGGCCCCGCGCCGCAGCAGCCGCGCCCCGCCGACCGCGTTCCCGCGCGCGGCGTGCGTCAGCCCGACCGCCATCTGCGCGAGCCCCCGCCAGAGCGGGGCCGCGGCCTCGGGCCCCGACTTCCAGGCGTCCTCGAAGACCTCGTGCGCGTGGAACGGCATCCCGGCGTCCAGCAGCCGCTGCGCCTCCCGCACCGTCTGCGCCGGCGAACGCACCACACCCTCGGGCTGCCGCTCCACCCCTGGCACCCCGTAGGGCAACGGCCGCCCCAGCCCATCCCTCGGCCGGGCGCTCCGCGCCCGCCCCTCGACGTCCCGGTCCCGTGCGTTCACGACCCCATCCTCTCCCTCGGCGATTACCCGTGCATGCACACCCCTCGGCGTGGGGTAATGTTCTGCATGTGCCGCCGAGCACGGGGAAACCCGCAGGTCGAAGGTACATCGGGACGTGGCGCAGCTTGGTAGCGCACTTGACTGGGGGTCAAGGGGTCGCAGGTTCAAATCCTGTCGTCCCGACTTGTAGAAGTCGCAGTTCAAAGGGTCGTTTCAGAGCAATCTGAAACGGCCCTTTGAACGTTTCGGGGACCGCTGGGGACCACTTGGGACCACTTGGGGACCAACGCCCCTTGACCACGTCAGTGTTGCTCGGGAAGGGGCAGCGGGCGGGGACGCCTGGGGTGGCTGTCGGCGTCCGCCTGCTCGCGCGTGATGTGCCGGACCGCGCGGACGTTCGGGCGGCGCTCGGGGTAGGGGTAGCTGAACGGCTGGGCCTCAGCGCGCTCCTGCTCGGCCTCACGGATATCGGATTCGGGCTTTCTGTCAGGCTTTCTCATGCTTTGCACGTACCCTCCCGGCCCAGCGGTATGCGGTGGCTCAGGCCGCCGTACCTCGAAGCCGCCGCGGCCGTCGAACCGCACCTCGCGCACCACGTCGAAGCCGTCCGCCGGCGAGGGCTCGCGCAGCTGTTTCAGCGTGGCCAGGACGCCGACGTCCGGGACGCGGTCGCGGCCTTGGCGGGCGGCGTTGCGCCGCAGCGAGCCGGCCACGTCGGGCGGGAACCAGTACGCCGTCACGGTCGCACCGAGGGCGTGGGCCAGTTCCACGAGCGGCTCCCACGCCTGCGGTGACGGGTTGGTGTTGTCCAACGCCACCGGCCGCCCGGCGGCCAGGTGCTCTGCCAGCAGCCGCATCTGCCGCTGCTGCTTGTTGCGGGCGTTGCGTGGGAACAGGTCCTTGCTCACCAGCTCGTACCGGCTGGACAGACGCTGCGCGTAGAAGGTCGACTTCCCGGACGCCTGGAGCCCGACGAGCACGGCCAGATCCACTGCTGTCGCCATACGGCCACGATGACACGCCGTCGGCGCCCGGTGAAACCGGTGTGGGGGCGTGCCACACCGGGAGCGCCCCTTCCGGTTCCCACCGGAGGGTGTACGTCGTACGCGTGCCCGTGCCGTACCGGTCCGTGTCGGCCAGTTGCGGACAGCGGCGCTTGGGGACCGGACAGGGAATCGTGAGACGGGCAACGCGTCCTCCGGTGCAGAGAGGCCCACCGCCACCGGCCCGGGGGACGCCCATGCCGATCACGGTTCAGGCCCGCACTGCGTCCGCGTCCAGGAGGCGGGCCGCCGCCTCGACGGTCGGCGGCAGCGGACGGCGTGAGCGCAGCGCCGCCGGAAGCCGCTTGAGCATTCCCATCAGCGCCTGACGGGCTTCCGGGTCGCGCGGAGCCTCAGCGGCGAGCCGGCGGGTGTGCTCCACAGCGACGCGGACCGGGCGGCGCAGCCACGCGGTGAGGGCGGCGTTGCGGCGCTGGACCGCCGGCCGGCCCGGCCTCACCCCACCGGTCGGCCGGTGCACGGCCACCACGTCCGGAACGTGGCATACGCCCCACCCGTGCGCGGTCAGGTCGTAGGCGAGCAGGGTCTCCTCGCCTCCGAGGAACAGGATCGGGTGGTAGCCGCCGGCCTGGAGGTAGGCGTCCCGTCGGGCGACGGCGGCGCAGGCCAGGAAGCCGAGCACCTGTGGCCCGGGCAGATCGACGGCGTGGTCGAGCGGCGAGGCGGCGAGCAGGCCGTTCAGCGGATCGGGGTCGCCGTCAGGGCCCACGCGGACGCAGGCGGCGATCAGTCCGAGGCGCGCATGCCGGTCCAGCAGGTCCGCCGCGCGCGCCAGTGATCCCGCCTCCCACCAGGAATCGTCGTCGCTGAACGCCACGTATGGCGTACGGGCGTGGCGTACGCCCAGATTGCGGCCCGGAGCGCCGAGATTGCGGCCGGGCGCCAGGAGGGTGACCTCCGGCCGCAGACGCGCGACGGCTTCCGGGGTCCCGTCGGTCGACGCGTTGTCGACGACGATCACAGGCGGCCGCTCGGGCAGTGCTGCCAGCCGGTCGAGGGTGTGCAGCAGCTGGTCACGGCGGTTGTGGGTGATGACGACGACGGTGGTGCGGGGATCGGGGGTCACGGCCGGGCCACCTCGGGTGGGATCGACGGGATGGTGCGCGAGGCCCACGGGAGGCCGGTCATATCGGTCATGGGGCCCACGGACCCCTGCGGAGAAGCGCAGGTCAGGGGGGTCAGGGTGGTCAGGATGGTGGTCAGGGTGGTCAGGCGCCGACGGCCGGCGCGGCCGCCGGGTCAGGCAGCCGGGTCCGCTTCCTCGCCCTCGACAGGCGGACCGCCCTCGACGACGTGCATGGCCGCTTCCTCGGCGCTCGCCGCGCCTCCGTCGATGCCCTCGTCCCGGGCGATCAGTTCCTTGGTGGTGTCGGTACGGACGCCCTCGTCCGGCGCCCTCAGTCGCCCGGCGCGGTCGGTCCCCGCCTCGGCGTCGATCAGTTCTCCCTGCCCGCCCGGCAGGTCCCCCAGACCGTCCCCTTCGGGCTCCGCCACGTCGGGGACCTCCTGGGACAGCCTTTCGTCGAGGGTTTCGCCGGCGTGCTGCTCAGCCGCCGTCGTGCCGTACTTGGTGACGCCCAACGGCTTTTCGGGAGGGGAGTAGCCCTCGTCCAACATCTCGTCGTAGGTGCGCTCGTCCACGGCGTTCTGGAGGTCCACGGACGCCGTATCCTGCTGCTCCTCAGGGGTGCCTGTGGGTTGATAGACGTCGTCCCCCATCTGGTTCTCACTCATCAGGCGCTCCTTTCGCACGGCGGTCGGGGTCGCGGCCGAGCGGTGCGATGATCATGCGCCGAGGTGCGCGATCGCGCTGTTCAGCCGCGACGCCAAGGCGTCGATGTCCCGATCGGTCGGTGTGCCGGACGCCGACGTCGCGGCCAGATCACGGCCGGACGCGATTTCCACGGCCCCGGCGTACGGCTCCGATGCCAGTCGGTCCGAGGGGACGACCTCCGTACGACCCTCCAACAGCACGAGGGAGTGGTTCTCGCGGGATTGATCGAGGAGGGCGCGGACCTGTTCGCGTGTGACTTCCACGGCCCGGTCCCCCTCTCACCGGCTCCCGGAGCCGGAGCCGGTGTCGGAGTCGGTGTCGGAGAGGTTCTCGGGTTCCTCCTCGGATGCGGCCTCGACACCGGCCAGGGGCTCCCCGCTACCGGTGCCGGCCTGGTGGTAACCCTCTCGGGCACTTGCCGTACCGGGCACCACGCGCTCCTGCGCCTGGCTCTCCGAGCCGGAGTGGGCTCCCGGTTCGTCGCTGCTCCGGGCGCGCTCGTCAGCTCTCTGCCGCGCGGCGTCCGGTGTGTGCTCGGTCATCTCGGTGTTCCTTCTGTCTCGATGACCCCTCCGGGCGGCTGCCCGAGAAGGGGCAGGCGAAACACCGTGGGCGCCATGCCCGGCGGCACCTGCCCCACAGGTGCCGCCGACCGGGCGAAGGGGGCGGGCCTGCCCTCTCAGGATGGTTCTTTGCCTCGTCCGCTCATCGCGTCCCGCAGGCGATCGACGAGCCCGACCCCCGGGGCCAGAAGCTTGTTGGCCGGCGGTTTGTCCGGGGCCGACGGGTGCGGACGCGTAGGAGCCGTCTTCTTGGCCTGGCGCACCTTGTCGCCGAGCTTCTCCAGCATTTCCGTGGAACACGCCTGCCGCAGGCGAGGGAAAAGATCGTCCTCCTCGTCGTTCACGTGGCTGCGGATCTCGGTCATCAGCTTCATGATGAGCTCGTCGAACCGAGGATGATCGGCGTCGCATCCCTCGAGTTCCTTCATGATGCGTTCCGCTGCGGCGTGGTCTTCCAGTTCCTTGTCGGCCATGGTGTCGCCGTCCGGAACGTGCTCGCGTACGGCGGGGTACAGGTACGCCTCTTCGGCTACCGAATGCCGGACGAGCTCCATGGTGACCTGGTCGGCGTACATCTTTCTGCGGGCGTCACCGGAGGGAATCTCCTCGATGTTCGCGAAAAGTTCCTCGACCTCCTCGTGGTCGGTCATCAATTCCGCGATCACATCACCGCCGTGTCCCATGGGGTTCCCTTCTCTACGAGATTCCTGCCCACCCAGTGAATCGCGCTACGGGCACAGAGCGTGGTTCCGCTGCACTCAGCGTGTCGGCCGCATGGGCGCGAAGGGCCGGGGACCCCGCGTGCGGCGCCGCCTGCCGACGCGCCGCCTCCTCGGCGCCTGGGGACCCGTCGGGGACCACGCGCCGGCTCATTCTCCGGCTGCCGGTGTCAGGGAAAGGTTCCAGAATGCGGCGTAGCGGCCGCCGCGGCGCAGCAGTGCGTCATGGGTGCCCTCCTCCACGATCCGGCCGCCGTCCAGGAAGACGACGCGATCGGCGCGTCGGACGGTCCGCATGCGGTGCGCGACCATCACCACCGTCCGGCCGGCCATCAGGCGTTCGATGCCCTCGTGGACGGCTGCCTCGTTTACCGGGTCCAGAGCCGAGGTCACCTCGTCCAACAGCACGACGGGAGCGTTCTTCAGCAGCGCTCGCGCGATCGAGACACGCTGGCGTTCACCACCCGACAGCAGCGCGCCGCCCTCGCCCACACGCGTCGACCATCCGCCGGGCAGCCGCTCGATCACCTCGTCCAACCGCGCCGCCGTCGCCGCCGCCCGCACCTCGGCCTCGTCGGCGTCCGGGCGGCCGAGGCGCACGTTCTCCTCGATCGTGCCGTCGAAGAGATAGACGTCCTGGAAGACGATGGCGAACTGGGCCATCAGTACGTGCGAGTTGATCGCGCGGACGTCCACGCCCCCCACACGCACCGCGCCCGCGTCCACGTCGTAGAACCGCGCGAGCAACTGCAGCAGGGTGCTCTTGCCGGAACCCGACGGTCCGACAACGGCGAGCCGTTGTCCTTGCGGCAGGGACACCGACAGGTCGTCGATCACGGTGCGCTCGCCGTGCCGGAAGGCGACGGACTCGAACTCCAGATCATGGCGCAGCGGCTGGACCGGTTCGGGAGCTTCCGGCAGCGGCTCGGTGCGCAACACCGCGTCGAGCCGCGCCAGCTCGTAACGTGCGCCGCGGATCTGGCCACTGATGTCGGCCAGCGACAGCAGCGGATCAGCGCAGCGTGCGGCCAGCACCAGGATCGCCAGGACCTCCGCCGCACCGATGTGACCGCCGAGCGCGAGGCAGGCGCCCAGGGCCAGCACGACGGTGAACATCGTCTGCACCGCGAGTGCCAGACCCACCACGCCGGGCAGCGCCGACAGCGCGGTTCGGCGGGAGGCGCGCTGGACTTCACGCAGCGAGTCGTCGAGAGCCCGGTAGCGCTCGGCGGTCCGGCCGCCGGCCCGCAGCACCGGCTGGGCCTGGAGGTATTCGATGACGCGCCCGGTGGCCTCGTGGTCGCGTTCGTGGCGCTCCCTGTCCGCGGCGGCCATCGAGCGTCCCGTCCGCACCTGGATCGCCGCCACGATCGGTACGGCGGCCAACGCGGCCAGTCCCATCTGCCAGTTGAAGACCAGCATGACGGCAACGATCGTCAGGGGGGTCACGCAGGCGGAGATGAACGGTGCCAGCAGGTGGGCGATCACGCTCATCGCCTGGAGGACGCCGCGGCCGGCCAGGGCGGACACCTCTCCGAGGCGACTCGCGTCGTACCAGCCGATGGGCAGCCGGGCCAGGTGGTCGCCGAGACGGTGGTACGTACCGCGCAACAGCGTGGTCCCGGCATGGAAACCGGACCGGTCGCCGACATAGCGCAGTGCCGCGTAGACCGCGACCGCGGCCCCGAACGCGGTCAGCCAGGGCCAGGCGTCTTCGGGCGTACTCCCGAACAGGGCCCGCAGTACGGGAACCAGCAGGGCGTAGGACAGACCCTCGACCACCGCGGTCACCGTCATCAGGACCACGGTGCGACGCACCGGCCGGGCGTACTCGTGGCCCAGCACGCGCAGCAGCATGTGGATCATCGGGGCTCGCCTCCTTGCGGTGCGTCATGGCGGGTCTCGGTCGGGTCCGCGATCGCCGACTGTTGGGATTGCCGGAAAGCGGCGAACTTACCGTTCCGTGCCAGCAGTTCGGCCGGCTTGCCGCGCTCGACGATCGAGCCGTTGTCCAGCATGACGACGGTGTCGGCGTCGGCGATCGTCTCGAGGCGATGGGCGATGACCAGGATGGTCCGGTCACCCTCCAGCGTCGCCAGTGCCCGGCGTACCGCCTGTTCGGTCTGGGGGTCCGCGAAGGCGGTCGCCTCGTCGAGCACGAGAACGGGGGCGTCGGCGAGCAGGGCGCGTGCGAGCGCGAGCCGCTGCGCCTCGCCACCCGACAGGCCGGCGTCTTCGCCGATCACCGACGCGTAGCCGCGGGGCAGCTCGAGAACACGATCGTGGATGTTCGCCAGGCGGGCGGCGCGCACCACGTCGTCGAGGTCGGCGTGCGGTACCGCCAGCGCGATGTTGTCCGCGACCGACGCGCGCAGCAGGCGAACATCCTGGAAGACGAAGGAGACCGTCCGGTAGAGCTCTCGGCTGCCCAGCTCGCGCAGATCGACACCGCCCAGGGTCACCGAACCGTGGGTCGGGTCGAAGAACCGCGGCAACAGCTGGACCAGCGTGGACTTTCCGCTTCCGGACGGCCCGACGACCGCGGTGGTCGTCCCCGGTTCGAGCACCAGGTCGATCCCGCGCAGGACCTCGTGCCCGGCTTCGTAGCCGAATCGGACGCCACGCAGTTCCACCCGGTGACCCCGCGGAGCGACCGGGTGCGCGGGCTCCGGCAGTGGCCGCACCGCGAGCACCTCCCGGATCCTGCCGACCGCGCGCCGGGCGGCCTGCATATCGTCGAAGCCGTGTCCCAGGGCCGCCACGGGAGCGGTCAGGCCCAGTCCGAGCAGGAGAAACGGCAGCAGGTCGGCGGGAGCCGTGCCACCGGTGGTGATCAGAGCCGTACCGCCGACCAGGAGGACCAGCAGGACGAACGGCGGTGACAGTGCCACCTGCATCCCGGCGGCGATCCCGGCGAGACCGCGCACCATCCGGAAGAAGCTGCCGACGAAATCGTCCACCGCCGTGAGGAACCTGCGGTGGGCGCGCCCGGACCCGCCGAACGCCTTGACCACCGAGATGCCCTGGACGAACTCGACGACGGCACTCGAGATCCGTCCCATGGCCGCGTCGAACTCCTCCTGCTCGCGCAGCCGGGTCGGGGTCATCATCAGGGGAACCAGCGCCACGGCCAGCGCCACCGGTATCAGGGTGATCAGCGTGAGCCGCCAGTCGATGGCGAACAGGTAGATCAGCGACGCCGACGGGACCACGAAGGCGGAGACGAGCTCGCCGGGGGTGTGGGCGATGAACGGGTGCACGGCGCTGACATCCTCCCCCACCACCCTGGCCAGCTCACCGGTCCGGCGCCGGGAGAACCAGCCGATCGGTACGCGCCCCAGCTGCGCGGCCAGCTGCCGGCGGAACGCCAGTTGCACCTGGCCGTCCACGATGTGCCCGATTCCTGATGACGCGGCCGTGAACAGCAGTCGGAGGAACAAGCCGGCAGCGCCCGCGGTCACGACGTTGCGGACGTGTGCGGGATCGATCGGGCCGGGCGCCAGCAGGGTGCGCCCCAGTTCGACGACCGCCAGCAGCGGCATCAGGCCTGCGAGGGCGCCTATGACCTGCAGGGTCACCATCGCGGCGAAACGCACGTAATAGGGGCGCAGCAGCCCCGCCGTGTTCTGTACCGCCGCGTCACCGGCATCGGGTGGTGCGGACTGCTTCGTCACTGCGAACTCCCTCGCCGCTGAGCGCACTTGGCTTTCCGAACATGTTCCGAAAGTAGCACGAGGCAGGCCCCTGTGAACATGGAAGGCTGAACCCGCACCCGTTTCGAGGCGGGGGGCGGCGGGGCGGCATGATGGGACGATGTCCCCAGCGCCCGCACCGCACGGCCGTACCGGCCGGCCACCCCTGACCTCCCGTGCGCAGATCCTGGTGGCCGCCCGCCGGCTCATCGACCAGGACGGCTGGGAGAAGCTGACGATCCGCCGCCTCGCCGCCGAGATCGGCATCGGGGCGACGACCCTGTACCACCACATCCGGAACAAGGACGACCTGCTGCTCCTTCTGCTCAATCACCACGTCGAGCAGATCGAACGCCCCCCACTGCCCGGCGACCCACGCGAGCGCATCGTCACGGCCGCCACCGCGATGCACGACGCCCTCGTGGCCTGGCCCTGGGCCGCAGAGGTGCTCTCCGCCGACGGTTTCGTCGGCCTCCTCGACGAATCGGCGATGTGGATGGTCGAGGCCATCGTGGCCGGAGCCGACGACCACGGATGCACGCCCGAGCAGAGTGTCGACGTCTTCCGCAGCATCTGGTACTTCACCGTCGGCGAGGTCCTGGTCCGCGCCCACTCCGCCCGTCGGCAGGCCGAGGGCGAGCCCTTCGCCTACCGCGACGACCTGGACCCGTCCAAGGTGCCCCACCTGGCCGCCATCGGCATCCGATGGGCCGCGCTGGCCGCACGGGACATCTACCCCCAGGGACTGCGCACGTTCGTCGACGGGCTGCTCGCACAAGTCACCCCCGGCCGTGCGTGACCGTCCGTTCCGGTGTCAGGCCGCCACGGGCCGGCTCACCGCACCGGCCGACCGCTCCTCACCGGCCGGTTCCCAGGGCGGGCGCCCAGGCGACCAGCCGGTGGGAGCGTCAGTTCGCGGCGGTTTCGAAGGTGCGCAGCAAATCGGCGGCAACGCTCACTGCGATCGTCGCGGGTTCCTTGCCTGTGATGTCGGCCAGCCCGATCGGGGTCTTGATCCGGTCGGTGGTGGCCTCGTCGTGACCGCCCTCGGTGGCGAGGCGCTTGCGGAACCGCCCCCATTTGGCGGCCGACCCGATCAGCCCGATGGACCCGAGGTGGGTGGTGCGCAGGGCGGCGTCGCACAGGGCGGCGTCCTCCGCGTGATCATGAGTCATGATCAGGATGTGGGTGCCGTGCGGCAATTGGGCCAGCACCTCCTCGGGCAGCAGCGGCGTGTGATGTACGTGCACCTGTGCCACCGCGTCCGCCAGCACCCCGAGCCGCTCCTCGGAGAGGAGGTCGGAGCGGGTGTCGATCAGATGGAGGTCGAGGTCCTGACGTGCCAGGATGCGTGCCAGTTCCAGCCCGACGTGCCCGACGCCGAAGATCGCCACCGCCCTTACCACCGGCAGCGGTTCGAGCAGCACGGAGACCGTGCCGCCGCAGCACTGCACGCCGTGCCGGTTGGTCACCTTGTCGTTCAGGGCGAAATCGATCAGCTCCGGCTCCGGCGTGACCGCGACGATCATCTCCCGGGCCCGGTCGATCGCGACGGCCTCGACATTGCCGCCACCGATCGAGCCCCACGTCTCGGTCCGCCCCACGACGAGTTTCGCACCGGCGTCGCGCGGGGCATGGCCGCGCACCGCCGCGACGGTCACCAGCACGCCGGACTCCCGGCGAGCTCGCAACCGTGCGACTGCGGCGAACCACGTCATGTCAGGCACCGTGCAAGGCTTCCGCGGCGGTTTTGATCCCGCCGTTTGCGGACCCATCGCCCCGGCGGGCCGCCTGGATCGCCCAGTACACCGCCTCCGGCGTTGCGGGCGAGGCCAGTTCGACGCTGACCCCGTTCGGCCCGAATGCGGCGGCGGCCTGACGCAATGCCTCCCGCACCGAGAACGCCAGCATCAGCGGAGGCTCGCCCACCGCCTTCGACCCGTAGACCGCGCCCTCCTCGGTGGCGTTCTCCAGAAGCGTGACGTTGAACTCCTCGGGCATCTCCGAAAAGCTCGGCAGCTTGTAGGTGCTCGCGGCCTGGGTCAGCAGCCGGCCGCGGTCCGGCCCGTCACCGGTGTCCCAGCGCAGGTCCTCGAGTGTGAGCCAGCCCGCGCCCTGCACGAACCCACCCTCGATCTGACCTATGTCGATCATCGGGGACAGGCTGTCGCCGACGTCGTGCACGATGTCCACCCGCCGGATGCGGTACGCGCCGGTGAAGCCGTCCACCTCCACCTCGGCTGCGGCCGCGCCATGGGAGAAGTACTTGAACGGCGAGCCCCTGAACGTCTTCGCGTCCCAGTGCAGACCCTCGGTCCGGTAGAAACCGGCGGCCGACAACTGGACCCGCTGGAAGTACGCCGTGCGCACCAGGTCGTCCCAGGGCAGCTCCTTCCCGCTGCCCAGGGTGCGCGCCACGCCCTCGGCGATGCGTACGTCCGAGGCGTGCGAACCCAGCTGGGTGGCGGCCACCTGCAGCAGCCGCTCGCGCAACTGCTCGCAGGCGTTCTTCACCGCCGCGCCGTTGAGATCGGCTCCGGAACTGGCTGCGGTGGCAGAGGTGTTGGGTACCTTGTCGGTTCGCGTGGGCGCCAGCCGCACCTTGTGCACGGGGATGCCCAGCGTGGTCGCGGCCACCTGCAGCATCTTGGTGTGCAGGCCCTGGCCCATCTCGGTGCCGCCGTGGTTGATCAGGACCGAGCCGTCCTTGTAGATCAGCACCAGCGCGCCGGCCTGGTTGAAGGCGGTGAGGTTGAACGAGATGCCGAACTTGATGCCGGTGAGCGCGAGTGCCCGCTTGGTGTCCGGGTGCGCGGCGTTGAAGGCGGCGATCTCGCGCCTGCGATCGCGGATGCCGCCGTCGTCCTTGACCTGCTGCCAGACGGCGGAGATCCGTTCGGGCTGGACGACCGGCTGTCCGTACGGCGTCGAGTGACCCCGCCGGTAGAAGTTGCGCTCCCGCAACTCCATCGGATCGAGGCCGAGCAGCGGCGCACACCGGCCCATGATGTCCTCGATCACCAGCATGCCCTGCGGTCCGCCGAAGCCGCGGAAGGCGGTGTTGGAGACCTTGTTCGTCCGGGCGATGCGACCGGTGATGCGCGCGTGGGGAATCCAGTAGGTGTTGTCGATGTGGCACAGGGCACGGGCCACCACGGGCTCGGACAGGTCCAGGCTCCAGCCGCCGTCCGCGGTCAAGGTGGCCTCCAGGGCCTGGATGCGCCCGTCGGCGTCGAAGCCGATCTGCCACTGGGCGTGGAACCCGTGTCTCTTACCGGACATGGTCAGATCCTGGGTCCGGTTGAGCCGCAGCCGCACCGGCCGGCCGGTCAGCTTGGCGCCGAGCGCGGCGACGGCCGCGAACCCGTGCGGCTGCATCTCCTTGCCGCCGAAGCCGCCGCCCATCCGCAGACATTGCACGGTCACCTCGTGGCTGTGCAGACCGAGCACGTGCGCGACGATCTCCTGGGTCTCCGAGGGGTGCTGGGTACTGCTCTGGACGAACACCTGCCCGGCCTCGTCGATGCAGGCCAGCGCCGCGTGCGTCTCGAGGTAGAAGTGTTCCTGATCGGAGAACTGGCACTCGCCGGTGAACACGTGAGCGGAGTCGGCGAAGCCGGCGTCGGCGTCACCGGCCTGCATCACGGGCCGAGCGCCGTGGAAACTGTCGGCCGCGATCGCGTCCTGCAGGGTGACCACGGAAGGCAGCTCGTCGAGTTCCACCTCGACGGCCGCCGCACCGAGCCGGGCCGCCTCCAGGGTCTCGGCGAGCACCCAGGCGACCGCGTGGCCGTGGAACATGACCTCGTCGGGGAACAGCGGTTCGTCGTGCTTCATCCCGGCGTCGTTGACGCCCGGCACGTCGCCACCGGTCAGCACGCGGACCACACCGGGCACCGCCAGCGCGGGCTCGGTCCGCAGCGCGGTGATCCTGCCGTGGGCCTTCATCACCTGGACCGGGTAGGCGTGCAGTGCGTCCTTGGTGCGATGGACGAGGTCGTCGGTGTAGAGCGCGGCGCCGGTGACGTGCAGGACGGCGCTCTCGTGCGGCATCGAAACGCCGACCACCGGCTTCTCGGGACGCTCGGACAAATGGCTCATGACGACACCGCCCCGGTGGTTCGCGCGTACAGCTTCAAGAGACTCTGGCCGAGCATCGCGGAGCGGTAGCCGGCGCTGGCACGATGATCGTCCATCGGCGTGCCCTCGGCCTGCAGCACCCGGGCCCCGACCTCGACGGTCTCCGCCGTCCACGGCTCGCCCTCCAGGGCCGCTTCGGTGGCGAGGGCGCGGATCGGGGTGGCGGCCACGCCGCCCAGGCCGATGCGCGCCTTCCGTACGATTCCGTCCTCGACGTCGAGCGCGAACGCGACCGCCACGCTGGAGATGTCGTCGAAGCGCCTCTTGGCGATCTTGTGGAAGGCCGTGACCGGCGCCGGCGGCAGCGGGATGCGCACCGTGCGGATCAGCTCACCGGGACGGCGCACGCTCTGCCGGTACCCGGTGAAGTAGTCCGCCAGCGGGACCTCGCGCTCACCGTCGGCGTCGGCGAGCACCACCGACGCCTCCAGCGCGAGCAGCACCGGCGGACTGTCACCGATGGGGGAGCCGGTACCCAGGTTGCCGCCGAGGGTCGCGCCGTTGCGGATGAGCCGTGATGCGAACTGGGGGAACAGCTCCGCCAGCAGCGGGACGCCACCGCCGAGGCGGCGTTCGATCTCGGTGAGCGTCAGCGCCGCGCCGATCTCGATGTGGTCCGATTCGACCCGCAGCTCCCGCAGTTCGGGCAGCCGGTCGACGGCGACCACGCAGTCGGCCCGCCGGGAGCGGATGTTGACTTCCACACCCCAGTCGGTGGAGCCGGCGACCACCACCGCCTCGGGCTGCTCGCGCAGCAACCGCAGCGTGTCGGCCAGGGTGCGCTTGCGCAGGAACGTGCGGCCGTCCCGGGTGTACTCGGTGGCAACCGGTGCGGGCGGGGACTGATCGCGACGCTGCGCCAGCGGGTCCTCGCCGGTGGGCGTACCGACGGCGAACGCGGCATCGCGGATCGGGCGGTAACCGGTGCAGCGGCACAGGTTTCCGCTCAGCGCGTGCAGATCGAAGCCGTTCGGGCCGTGCTCGGCGTCGGTGCTGTGGGCAGGATCCCCGGGCGCGCAGCGGTCGGGTCGGTAGTACTCGGCAGCCATGCTGCAGACGAACCCCGGCGTGCAGTAACCGCATTGGGAGCCGCCACGGACCGCCATCTCCTCCTGCACCGGGTGGAGGGTGGGCGGCATGCCGGGTGCACCGGCGGTGGCGAGACCTTCGGAGGTGATGATCTCCTGCCCGTCGAGGGCCGCAGCCGGGACCAGGCAGGCGTTGACCGCCACCCAGTCGGTGGGCCTGTTCACCCCGGGACGGGCCACCAGGACCGCACAGGCACCGCATTCACCCTCGGCGCAGCCCTCCTTGGTGCCGGTCAGACCACGCTCGCGCAGAAGATCCAGCACCGTGGTGTGGGGTGCCGCCGGTGAAATCGGTGTTTCTTTACCGTTGACGGTGATCCGCGCCGCTACCACGACGGACCTTCATTTCGGTGCGCGCTGGATCGATTCATCATGTTCGCCAATTTCAGGCAGCTTTCTGTGTTCAGACGCGCCACGGGGGGGAGTCGGGCGCAGAACGGCACGCAGAGGCGACGTGCCGGAAGGTGAAGACGGGGAAACCCGAAACGTGCCACGGAGGGGCACAGCAGAACGGCGTGCTCAGCAGCCGTGCGCGATCCGACCAGGAACCCAGACCGTGCACTGGGCGAGGCGACTCAGATCGGAGCTGGTGTACATCCGCTGGTCGCCTCCTTCCGGTCGTCAAGTGGGTCGGCGTCTACGCAAAGTAGTGGCCGGGGCCATCGAGGTCAAGAGGTCGACCCGGGGACCGGCCGGTCCTGCACCCCACCCGCCCCCACCGAAGAGTAGGGGGCCGCGTGGAGAGTGCGTGAACGTGTGGTGATCGGCCGTTGATCGACCGTAGAGCCGTGCCGTGGACGATCGGCGCCAAGGGGAACACGGCTCGACGGTCACCACCGGTCGCCGCCGTACCGGGCGTGCCGTACGGCCGCCCGGGCCCCCCGGTCCCCGGTACTTGGCCAACCCACGGAAGGTGGACGAGGCATGGACGCTGTTCAGTCGTTGCAGTCGACGGCGGGCTTCGGAGAGCTGCTCAGGATCCGGCGTGAACGGGTCGGCCTGACCCAGCAGGTGCTCGCCGATCACGCGACCCTGAGCGTCCGGGCGATCCGGGACATGGAGAGCGGGCGGGTGCAGCGCCCCCGGCAGGAGACGGTCCGCCTGCTGGCCGACGCGCTGCGGCTGGAGGGCCGCGGCCGGTCGGACTTCGAGGCGGCCGCACGGCGGCAGGTGCTCGTCGACGAGCCGCGCGACGAGCCGACCGCGCCGCCGGTCGCCCGGGGCGCGATCGTCGGCCGGGAGCTGGAGGCCGAGGCGCTGACCGACGCTCTCGCCGTGCACGGCGACCGGCTGGTCACGGTGGCCGGCCTGGGCGGTGCCGGCAAGACCCGGCTGGTCCTGGAGGTCGCGAGACGGCTGTACCTCGCGTCCCGGTGGTCGGTGCGCTGGATCGACTGCGGCCGGCAGCCGGCCGCGGGACTCGAACGCCGCGCGGACCTCGCCCGGGCGATCGGGGAGCGGCCCACCCTGCTGGTCCTGGACGGCGCGGACGCAGGTGTGGACACGGCCCTGCTGGACGAACTGTTCCAGCGCTGCCCCGGCCTGCGCGTGCTGATCACCGCCCGGGTCCCGCAGCCGCTGCCCGGCGGCCAGGTGATCCCGCTCGCCCCGCTGCCCACGCCCGGGCCGGAACTCGACCACGACCCGGTGGCACTGGCCGAGGTGGGCGCCGTCCGGCTGCTGCTCTCGCACCTGCGCCGGCTGCGCCCCGGCTACCGCCTGGAGCCCGACGAGGCGCCCGCCGTCGCCGCGCTCTGCCGCCAGCTGGACGGCCTGCCCGGGGCGTTGGAGCTCGTGGCGGGCTGGTCGACGGTGCTCTCCCCGCGCCAGCTGGTGGCGCGGCTGGCGGACGGCCCGTTCCACCTGGCGCCGCCGCCGGCCGGATTCGGCGGCCGGGCGGACGTGGGTGCGGCGCTGGGGGCCGCGCTGGACCGGCTGACGCTCGGCCAGCGGGACCTGTTGGAGCGGCTCGCGGCCAGACCGGGGGACTGGTCGGGAGACGACGCCGTCGCGCTGAGCGGCCGGCCGCCGCAGGAGTGCCTGGCGGCGGTGCACGAGCTGCTGGCGAGCGGACTCATCCGCAGCGTCCCGGCCCGCGACGGCGTGCGGTTCACCGTACTGAACCTGTGCCGGCGCTTGTGCGGGAGCGGCGCGTACCCGGCGCTGGCGGCGGCGAGCTGAGCCCGTGCGAAGGCTCCGGCCTCGGCCGATACTGCCCGCATCCTGCCGGACGAGCTGCCGGTCCGGCGCCCGGATCCTTCCTAGCGTTCTGTCCATGGCCGGGCGAGCCGGACACCGGGATCCCCGGACCCCCGAACCCCCGGACCCCCGAACCCCCGGACCCCCGAACCCCCGGACCCCCGAACCCCCGGACCCCCGAACCCCGGACCCTCCGCACACCCGGAGGCCCTGTCGCCCCCAGACACCTGGACACCAGGAGGCCCACCACTCCCCGGGACTCCCCACCACCTACCGACACAGAGGTATTGCGCCGTGGAGCAGCATGCCGTGGAGCAGCACGGAAAGACCGAGCCGGCCGGTCTGGACGTCGTCGTGACGACCATGGCCTCGGACTCGCACACATGGAACCTGGTCTTCCTCCAGTTGCTGCTGGAGGAGCTGGGTCACCGGGTCACCAACCTGGGCGCGTGCGTGCCGGACGAGCTGTTGGTCGCCGAGTGCCGCCGGATCGAGCCGGACCTGATCGTGTTGAGCAGTGTCAACGGGCACGGCTACCACGAGGGGCTGCGGGTGATCGCGGCGCTGCGCGCCTGCCCCGGGCCGGCCCGCACGCCGACCGTGATCGGCGGGAAGCTCGGCATCGCCGGCTCCGGCACTCCGGCCCGGCGGCGGGCGCTGCTGAGGGCGGGCTTCGACGGAGTCTTCGAAGAGGGCGGATCGGTTCTGGAGTTCCAGTCCTTCGTCGGCTCGCTGTCCGCCGGATCCACGGCGCTGACCGCCGGGTCCGAGGCGATGCCTGCCGGCTCCGGGGCACTGCCCGCCAGGCCCGCGGCGATGCCCGCCGCGTCGGGGGTGCTGCTGTGACCGGCTCCTCGGGAGGCGCGGGCGACGCCTTCACCGCGCACCCGGACGCCCCCGCCGTCCCGGGGCCCGCCCGTGTCGTCCCGGGGTCCGCCCGTGTCGTCCCGGGGTCCGCACCCGCCGTCCCGGCGCTCGGCTTCGGTGCCTTCGTCGCCCGGGCCCGGGCGGCCGGTGCGCTGGTGGTCCAGCCCAGGATGGGCATGGCCGATCCGCTGCGGATGCGCGACGGTCTGCTCGCCACCCGCGCCGCGGACGCCGTCACCGTCGGCACCATCACACTCGACAGCTACACCCGTACCGGCGACCTCGCGGCCGCCCGGCGCGCGCTCGCCGAGGGGGTCGGCCTCAACGGCTACCCGATCGTCACCCACCCGGCCGACACCACCCGGGCGGTGCTGCGGGGCGTTGCGGACGCACGCTTCCCCGTGCAGGTCCGGCACGGTTCGGCGATGCCGGAGCACATCGTCCGCGCGCTGCTGGCGGTCGGTTTGGACGCCACCGAGGGGGGTCCGGTCTCGTACTGCCTGCCGTACAGCCGGACGCCGCTGCGAGAGGCGGTCGCCAATTGGCAGCGCAGCTGCGAACTGCTCGCCTCCGCGGCGGAGTTCGGCGGCGAGCCGCACCTGGAGACGTTCGGCGGCTGTCTGATGGGGCAGCTCTGTCCGCCGAGCCTGCTGATCGCGGTCAGTGTGCTGGAGGCGCTGTTCTTCCGGCAGCACGGGCTGCGCTCCCTCTCGCTCAGCTACGCGCAGCAGGCCGATCCGCGCCAGGACGAGGAGGCGCTCACCGTGCTCGGGCGGCTGGCCGGCGAACTGCTGCCCGACGTCGACCACCACCTCGTCCTCTACGCCTACATGGGCGTCTACCCGCGCTCGCCCGGCGGGGCCCGGCTGCTGCTGGAGGACGCGGCCCGGCTGGCGGTGCGGGCCGGCGCGGCCCGGCTGATCGTCAAGACCACCGCCGAGGCACACCGGATCCCCACCGTGGGCGAGAACGTGCGGGCCCTGGAGACGGCCGCCGCGGTCGCCGCCGACGAGCGCGCCCGCCGACTGCCGGCCGGCCCCGGCGTACACCCGGCGGGCAACGGCACCGCGGGCGACGGCACCGCGGGCAACGGCATCGAAGACACCGGCATCGAGGCGGAGGCCCGGGCGCTGATCGGTGCCGTGCTGGAGCTGGACGCCGACGTCGGCCGAGCGCTGGTCCGGGCCTTCGCCGCCGGCTACCTGGACGTCCCCTACTGCCTGCACCCCGACAACGCCGGCCGGGCCCGCACCTCGCTCGCACCCGACGGCCGACTCCGCTGGTCGAGCATCGGGTCGATGCCGATCGCCGGCCTGGCGGACGGTGGCCCGCGCCCGCCGATCCTCGGGTCGGCCGGGCTGATCTCGGCGCTCTCCCACGTCCAGCGGACCTACGACGCCCGTGCCGCCGCCCGGCCGCGCGTCGGTGCCGCCCGCGACACGTCCCGCCCGCACGCACTTGAGCCGTGCCCGCCCGCACCGAAGCCGCGCACGCCCGTACCGCCCCGCCCGCCCGTACCGCCCCGTACGACGTCCACGCCACAACCAGAGTTGGGACTCACCACACCATGACCACCGACGGGCTCACGGCCCCCGCCCCGATCCCGGACCCCGGCCGCCACCTGACCGCCGCGACCACGCGCAGCGCGCTCCGGATCCAGCACCAGCTCCTCACCGCCGCCCGGGAGTTCCTGCGCGGGCAGGGCTTCATCGAGTTGTTGCCGCCGATCATCGGGCCCGTCACCGACCCCGGGTCGCGCGGTTCCAAGCAGGTCGACGTCGACTTCTACGGTCACCGCTACAAGCTGATGACGAGCGCCATCCTCTACAAGCAGGCCTCGCTGCTGGCCTTCGACAAGATCTTCTGCATTGCCCCCAACGTCCGGCTGGAGCCGCTGGAGACCGCCGGGACCAGCCGCCACCTGGCCGAGTTCCACCAGCTCGACGTGGAGGTGGCGGGTGCGACCAGGGACGACGCCGTCCGGCTGGTCGAGGAGCTGGTGGTGCACATGGTCGACAGCGCGATCCGCGAGCTGCCCAAGGAGTTCGCCGAACTTGGCCGCGACGTGGGCGCGTTCACCGAACTGCTGAAGGGCTCCTTCGGCCGGATGCGGCACGCGGAGGCGGTCGCCGAACTCCGGGGGCTCGGCCATCCGCAGAGCCCGGACGCCGAACTCGACTGGGCCGGTGAGGCGTTCCTCTCCGGCCGGCGGGACCGGCCGTTCTTCGTCACCGACTACCCGAAGGGCTCGCGCGGCTTCTACGACCGAGAAGACCCCGACGAGCCGGGCATCCTGCGCAACTTCGACCTGATCGCGGCCGAGGGCTACGGTGAGCTGTGCAGCGGCAGCCAGCGCACCAACGACTACGCGGAGATCGTCACCCGTATACGGGAGACCGGCGAGAACCCGCAGAAGTACCGCTGGTACCTGGACCTGGTCCGCGAGGGCGTTCCCGGCAGCGCCGGCTTCGGCATCGGCGTCGAGCGGCTGACCCGCTACGTCGCCGGGCTGGACGCGGTCTGGCAGGCCAGCGCCTTCCCGAAGGTGGCCGGGGTGGTATCGCCGTGAGCGATCTCTCGGCGCCCGGCTTTCCGGAGGAGGAGGTCCGCCGGCGCGCCCGGGCCGGGGTGGCGGCGGCCTTCCCGCCGCCCGGCGAGTACGGACGGGTCCTGTTCGGCGCCGAGCATCCGGGCGACCGGCACCGGCACCCGGCCGACGAGCGGGATCCGCTCGACGCGCTGCGGATCGCCCCGCCGGTCTTCATGCCGCAGCGGCTCGCCCGGCTGATCGATCTCGGTCGCGAGCCGGACTATCGGGACGTCGACCTGACCACCGCCATCGGCGGGTTCACCTCCTCCCAGCCGGTGTACGTGTCCGCGCTCGGCTCCACCCGGGCGGCCGGCGGCGACCTCGGCCTCGCGCTCAGCCGGCAGGCGGGCGCGCTCGGCCTGCCCATGGTGATCGGCGAGAACGTCGTGCCGGTGAACGGCTACGGCCGGCTCGGCGGGGCGGCGGACAGCGCGCTCCTCGGCCGCCTCCGCGCCTATGCCGAGGAGCTGCCGGACGGACGGGGCGGGGTCGCCGTCCAGCAGTCCACCGAGGACGCCGACGCCGAGGTGTGGAACCTCGTCTACAGCGACCCGGCAGCGCTTGCGCTGCTCGAATCGGGGCGCCTGGCGTTCGAGTTGAAGATCGGGCAGGGAGCCAAGCCGGGCCTCGGCGGGATGACCGTGCTGGATGCGGAGGCGGCCGTCCGGCTCGGCGACCGGTACGGGCTGGACGACGTGTTCGGCGACGGCCGGGTGCTGCGCTCCAGTACCCCCGGCACGTTCACGGCGGAGATCCTGCGCCAGCAGATCCGTCTGATGCGCAACAACTTCCCCCGGGCCCGTGTCTGGGTGAAGCTTCACCCCGGCCGGGACGTCGCCGAGGCCGCCCGGGTGGCGGCCGAGGCGGGGGCGGACGCCGTCACGGTGGACGGCGCCGAGGGCGGCACCGGCTGGGCGCCCGGGGCCTTCCCGGCGCAGGTCGGTCTGCCGCTGGCGGAATGCCTGCGCCGGCTGGCGGCCGCCGGGCCACCGCCCTGCCTGCTGGTCTCCGGACGGATCTGGGAGGGCGGCCGGGCGGTGAAGAGCCTGGCGCTCGGCGCCCGCGCGGTGGGGCTGGGCCGGGCGGCCCTGCTCGCCACGGCCGAGGACCCGCAGGCCGGGCTGATCCGGTTCGCGGAGTGCCTCGCGCTCGAACTCCGCTTGCTGATCAGCGCGCTCGGCAAATACGCGCCTGCCGCACTGGAACGGGACGACGTATGGTCCCAGGATTTCTCCGGAATTCCCGTCACCGGATAATCGAAACGCTTTTCCTGTAGCCCGCCGAGGCGCCCGTGTGCGTCTCGGCGGGCTGCCCTGTCTGGATCGAACCCCATGGTCAAGCGGCAGTTGAAACTGCCGATGGTCTTCCGGGCAATCTGCCGATCGGCCCGGAAAGGCCGTCCTATCGTCGAGTCACTACCCGCAGCGTCGTTAAATTCATCGGGGTTGGATGATGGAATCTCGCGGTTTGCCCTTCATATCCGTCGCACGCCGGTTCCCGGACCGCCCGGCCCTACGGCTCGGCGCCCGGACCGTCGCCTACCGGGAACTGGACGAGCTGAGCGGCGCCCTCGCCACCCGCATCGCCCCCGGTCGGACGGTGGCCGTCACCGGCCGGGACCGGCTCGATCACGTGGTGGGCCTGCTCGCCGCCCTGCGTGCGGGTGCCACCTACCTGCCGTTGGACCGGGAGGCGCCCGAGGAGCGCAACCGCTGGATCCGCGAGGACGCCGGCGCCACCTTCGCCTACTCCGACGGCGAGCTCGCCCCGACCGTCGGTGCAGGCGGAGCCGGGAGCGAGCCGGACCGGGACCGGCGCGGCCGCGAGTCCGCCGCGGGATACCTCATCTACACCTCCGGCACCACCGGCCGGCCCAAGGGGGTGCACGTCCCGCTCTCCGCGCTGACCGGGCACCTGGCAGCCGCCGTCGAGTGCTTCGGCCTCACCGAGGACGACGTGGTGCTGCACTTCGCCCGCCCGACCGTGGACGTGGCCGTCGAGCAGGTGCTCACCGCCCTCTCGGCCGGCGCCTGCATCGTCGTACCCGAGGAACGACTTCTGGCACCCGATGCCCTGTTGGACCTGTTGGACGCCGAGGGCGTCACCGTGGCCAACCTTGCCGCCGGCTACTTCCAGGAGGTGGTGGCCGCGCTGCGCGGGCACGGCCGCCCGCCGCGCACCCTCCGGCTGATGATCTCCGGCAGCGACCGGCTCTACCCGGACGCCGCAGCCGGCTGGCGGGCCGCCACCGGCGTGCCGCTGCTCAACGCCTACGGGCCGACCGAGACCGTCGTCACCGCCACCGTCCACGAGCTGGCGGGCCCGACCGCGGCGGAGGGTGAAACGGTCCCGATCGGCCGCCCCCTCGGCGACCGCCGCGCGTACGTGCTGGACGACCGGCTGCGGCCGGTGGCGCCCGGAGCGGCCGGAGAGCTGTACCTCGGCGGGTCACTGCTGGCCTCCGGTTACCACGGGCGCCCGGGCCTGACGGCCGGCCGGTTCGTCGCCGACCCCTTCGCGCCGGAGCCGGGGGCCCGGATGTACCGCACCGGTGACGTGGTCCGGCGGTCCGGTCCGTATGCCGCGCTGGAGTTCGTCGGCCGCGCGGACCACCAGGTGAAGATCCGGGGCTTCCGGGTCGAGCCCGGCGAGATCGAGCAGGTCCTGACCGGCCACCCGGACGTCGCCGCAGCGGTCGTGGTGGCCCACGAGGGCAGGCTCGCCGCCTATGTGACCGGTACCGCCCCCGACGTGGGGGAGCTGCGTCCCTATCTGGCCGAGCGGCTTCCCGAGCACATGGTCCCGGCGACCGTCACCCCGCTGGAGGGCTTCCCGCTGACCGCCGGCGGCAAGGTGGACCGGGCGGCGCTGCCCGAGCCCCAGGCCGCGCCCGCCGCACCCGCCGCACCGGCCGCCGGCCGCCGGCCGCCGCGCACCCCCGCCGAGCAGCTGATCGCCGCCGTCTGGGCGGACGTGCTCGCAGTGCCCGAGGTCGGCGCCGACGACAACTTCTTCCACCTGGGCGGGGACTCGCTCACCGCCGTGCGCGTGGTCGGCCGGGTCTTCGACGTCTTCGGCATGATCTCCCCGTACACCATCTTCGACGCGCCGACCCTCGCCGAGTTCGCCGCCGCGGTCACCGCGGCCTCGGACGGCGGCCGGCGCCCGGCGCTGAACCGGACCGGTGCCACCGAGGCGCCGCTCGCCGACTTCCAGCGTGGGCTCTGGTTCCTGGACCAGTGGAACCCGGGCGCGCCGACCTACATCGTGCCCTGGGTGTTCCGCTTCGCCGGGCCCGTCGACCCGGAACTGCTCCGCGGGGCCCTGGCCGGCGTGGTCGCCCGGCACGAAGCGCTGCGCACCACCTTCGAGCTGGGCGAGGACGGTCCCCGGCAGGTGATCCACCCCTCCGTCGAACTGCCGTTCACCGTCGTGGACACCCCTCCCGCCGCTCTGGACGGCCTGCTCGCCGAGGCCGCCCTGGTGCCCTTCGACCTGGAGACCGGCCCGCTGGTCCGCGCCCACCTCTACCGCACCGGCGGGAACTCCACCCTGCTGCTGCTCTGCCACCACATCGTCTGGGACGAGAGTTCGCTGCCCGTCCTGGAGTCCGAACTGGCCGCCCTGTACGAGTCCCTGGCCTCCGGCCGCCCCGCCGGTCTTCCCGAACTCCCGGTCCAGTACGCCGACTACAGCACCTGGCAGCGCGAGGACGGCGCCGCCGAGCGGCAGCTCGACCACTGGCGCGAGCACCTGCGCGACGTGCCCACCGAGCCCCCGCTGCCCACCGACCGCCCCCGCCCCGACCTGCAGGCGTTCCGCGGCGCGTTCCACCGGTTCACGATGCCCCGTCCGGTCGCCGAGGCCGTCCGGGCCCTGGCCCGCAGCGAGGACGCGACGCCGTTCATGGTGCTGCTCGCCGGGCTCGCGCTCACCCTGCACCGGCGCACCGGCCGGCGCGATCTGGTGATCGGCTCCCCGGTGAGCGTCCGCGGCCGGACCGAACTCGACGCGCTCATCGGCTACTTCGTCAACCTGCTGCCGTTGCGCGTCCGGCTCGACGAGGGGATGGACTTCCGCGATCTGGTCCGGCACGTCCGTGGGGTGGCCATCGACGGCTACCGCCACCAGGAGGCGCCGTTCGACGCCATCGCCGGCGCCGTCATGGAGGAGCGCCCCGACGACCGCACCGAGGACCGCAACCCGCTCTGCCAGGTGCTGCTGGAACTGCATCCGCTGGACACCCGCCCGCTGACCATCGGCGGCACCGAGGTCACCCGCGAGCTGCACTCCAACCCGGTCTCCCGCTTCGACCTGTCCATCTCCGTCGACGACCGCGGCACCGGCTTCACAGGCCGTTTCGAGTACGACTCCGACCTGTTCGACCCCGCCACCATGGCCGAGCTGTGCGAGGCCTGGCTCGGCACTCTTGCCGCCGCCGTCGAGGCGCCCGTGCACACCCTGTTCGAGGACCGCGCCGCGCGGGACCCGCACGCCCTCGCTCTGGTCTCCGGTGAGGACCGCCTCGACTACGGCACCCTGAACGAGCGGGCCAACCGGCTCGCCCACCACCTCGGCGGCCTGGGCGTCGGCCGCGGAGACACCGTGGCCGTCCTGGTCGAGCGCGGACCGGACCTGGTGGTCGCCCTGCTGGCCGCGCTGAAGGCCGGCGCCGCCTACACCCTGCTCGACCCGGACTTCCCGGCCGAGCGGCTGGCCGGCGCGATCGCCGACGGCGGCGCCGCCCTGCTGGTCACCCACCGCCACGCGAGCCCGCCCTTCCCGGTCGCCCGCCACCTCGACCTGGACGCCGCGGCCGCCGCCGTCGCGGCCCGCCCCGGCCACGACCCGGGCCTGGCGGTCACCGCCGCCGACCTCGCCTGCGTGATGTTCACATCCGGCTCCACCGGCCGCCCCAAGGGCGTCGCCGTCCCGCACCGCGCCCTCACCACCACCTACCTCGGACAGGACTACGCCCGCTTCGGGCCCGACGAGGTCTGGCTGCAGTGTTCCCCGGTCTCGTGGGACGCCTTCGCCCTGGAGCTCTACGGTGCGCTGGCCTTCGGCGGGGTGTGCGTGCTCCAGCCCGGCCAGCGGCCCGACCCCCAGGCCGTCGCCGAACTCACCCGCCGCCATGGGGTCACCCAACTTCAGCTGTCCGCCAGCCTGTTCAACTTCCTGCTGGAGGAATTCCCGGAGACCTACGACGACCTCAGGGTGGCCTTCACCGCCGGCGAACGGGCCTCCGTCACCCACGTCGGCAAGGCGCTCGACCAGTATCCGGACCTCGTCGTCGCCAACGGCTACGGCCCGGTCGAGAGCCTCGGCCTCACCACCTGCCACCGCGCCACCCCCGAGGACGCCGGCGGAGCCTCCATCCCGATCGGCCACCCGCTGCACGGCAAGGCGATCCACGTGCTCGACGCCCAGCTGCGCCCCGTACCGGACGGCACCACCGGTGAGCTGTACGCGGCCGGCGGTGGGCTGGCCCTAGGCTACGTGGGCCGGCCCGGGCTGACCGCCGAGCGGTTCGTCGCCTCCCCGTTCGGCGCGCCCGGCGAGCGGCTCTACCGCACCGGCGACCTCGGCCACCGGACGCCGGAGGGGGTGCTGGAGATCACCGGCCGGATCGACGACCAGGTGAAGATCCGCGGATTCCGGGTCGAGCCCGGGGAGATCGAGGACGCGCTCACCCGCCACCCCTCCGTGCGGGAGGCCGCCGTCGCGGTCCACGAGCCGGCCCCGGGCGACCGCCGGCTCGCCGCGTACGTCACCGCTGCCGGAGCACCGCTGCCCGACCCGGACGTGCTGCTCGACCATCTGGCCCGACTGCTGCCCGAGCACATGGTGCCCGCCACGCTCGACGTGCTGGACGCGCTCCCGCTCAACCCCAACGGCAAGGTCGACCGACGGGCCCTGCCCGCCCCGGCCGAGCCCGCCGAGCCCGCCGAGTCCGCCCCGGCCGACCGGTTGACCCCGGACCAACGGCTGGTGGCCGACGCCGTCCGCGCCGTCCTGGGGCTGCCCGACGGCCTGGGTCCGGACGCCGACTTCTTCCGGATCGGCGGCAACTCGCTGGCCGCCGTGCGGGTCGCCATGCGGCTCTCCCAGCACACCGGCACCCGGATCCCGCCGCAGGTGGTCTTCCGCGGTCGGACGGTCGGTGCCATCGCCGAACGGCTGGCGTCGTGACGACGCGGCACCAAGGCAGCCAGCCCACCCGTCCGACCGAAGGGAACGAGGCCGTGAGCCCATCCGCCGACCTGCCCGCCGCGCCGCCGGCCGCCCGCCCGGCCGTCTTGCCCTCCGAACCGACCGCCGCTCCGCCGGCCGTCCTGCCCGCCGACCCGCCGGCCGTTCTGCCCCCGGACCCTCCTGCCGATCCTCCCGCAGATCCGCCCGCCGACCCGGCAGCCGTCCCGCCCGCCGACCCGGCAGCCGTCCCGCCCGCCGGCCTGGCAGCCGTCCCACCCGCCGGCCTGGTCCGTACCGCGCCCGTCTCGGGTCTCCAGCGCGGCCTCTGGTTCCTCGACCGGTGGAACCCGCAGGCCGCCACCTACACCACTCCCTGGACGTACGACGTCACCGGCCCCCTCGACCTCGCCGTGCTCCAGCGGGCGCTGGACGGCGTGACCGCCCGGCACGAGGCGCTGCGCACCACCTTCGCCCTGCACCCCGACGGTCCGCGCCAGCACGTCCACCGCACGCTCACCGTCCCTCTTGCCGTCACCGACCTCCGCGAGCTGCCCGAACACCAACGCACGGGCCAGGCTGAGCAGCTGATCGCCGAGCGGGGCAGCCGGCCGTTCGACCTCACCGCGGGCCCGCTGCTGCGCGCTGAGGCGTTCCGCCTCGCCGACGACCGCACCACCCTCCTTTTCGTCGTCCACCACATCGTGTGGGACGGCTGGTCGGCCGAACTCTTCGAGTACGAACTCGGCGAGCTCTACCGTGCGTCGATCGAGAACCGGGCCGCCGTGCTGCCGGCGCTCACCACCCAGTACGCCGACTGGGCGGAGGACGAGCAGCACACCTCGTACGAGGAGCACCTCGCCCACTGGAAGCGGAGCCTCGACGGCGCCCCCACCCTGCTGGAGCTGCCCGGCGACCGGCCGCGGCCCGCCGAGAGCAGCCGGCGCGGCGCCACCGAGCCCTTCGACCTCGCCCCGGGCGCCGCGGCCCGGGTCCGGGAGCTCGCCGAACAGGAGGGCGTCACACCGTTCACCGTCCAACTGGCCGCCTTCGCACTCTTGATGGGACGGTGGACCGGTGCCGACGACCTGCTCGTCGGCACCCCGGTCACCACCCGCAACCGGCCCGAAGTCGCCGATCTGCTCGGCTACTTCGTCAACCTTCTGCCGTTGCGTGTCCGGCTGACCCCCGGCGCCACCTTCCGCGAGCTGCTCGCCGACCTCCAGGACGGCGCCTTCGACGCCTTCGGCTACCTTGACGTCCCCTTCGACCAGTTGGTCGACCTGGTCGGCGCCACCCGCACACCGCAGCACCCACCGCTGGTCCAGGTGGTGTTCGGTGCCCACGCCGAGGACCGCACACCGTTGGCGCTCGGCGCCGCCACCGCCGAGCGCACCGTCCGCTCCAACGGCACCAGCAAGTTCGACCTCACCTGGTCCGTGTTCGAGGGCGCCGACGGCGGCGAACTGCGCGGCGAAGCCGAGTACAGCAGCGACCTCTTCGACGCCGGCACCGTGCGCCGCCTGGCCGCCGACTACGCCGGCCTGCTGGACGCCGCCCTCGCCGAGCCGGACGCCACCGTGCTCCGGCTCACCTCCGCCGGACGGCCGCACCGCCCGGCCCGCCTGGACCCGGGCCGGTGCCTGCACCACCTCTTCGAGCGGGCCGCCGACGAACACGGCGACCGGCCCGCCGTGAGCGACCGGGACGGCCTCCTCGACTACGCCGAACTCGACCGGCGTGCCAACCGGCTGGCCCACGCGCTGCTCGCCCGCGGCGTGGGCCCCGGCGACCGGGTCGGGCTGCTGCTGGAGCGCACCGCCGCCGTGCCGGTCGCGATCCTGGCCGTGCTCAAGACCGGCGCCGCCTACGTGCCGGTCGACCTCGCGGCCCCCGCCGACCGGGCGGCCCTGGTCTTCGGCGACACCGCCGTCAGCCTGGTCCTCACCGACCGGCCCGACCGCGCCCCGGACGGCCCCTGGCAGACCCTCGACCTCGCCGCCCGGGCCGAGGAGATCGCCGCCCACCCGGCCGTGCGGCCCCCCGCCGCCGGTCGCCCCGGCGACCTCGCCTACCTCATCTTCACCTCCGGTTCCACCGGCCGCCCCAAGGGTGTCGCAGTCGCCCACGAGCACGTCAGCCGCCTCCTCGACTCCGGCCTGGACCACTTCGGCTTCGGCCCGGAGACGGTCTGGACGCTCTTCCACAGCTACGCCTTCGACTGGACGGTCTGGGAGCTCTGGGGCGCCCTGCTGCACGGCGCCCGGCTCGTCGTCGTTCCCCACCTGACCAGCCGCTCGCCCGACGACTTCGCCGGCCTGCTCGACGAGGAAGGCGTCACCCACCTGTGCCTGACCCCCTCGGCGCTGCGGCAGCTCGAACCGGCGCTGCGCCGCAACCCGCGCGCTCTGCCCGCACTGCGGTGGATCATGCTCGGCGGCGAGGCGCTCGACCCGGGCGTGGTCCGGCGCTGGCACGAACTCGACCCGCTGCCGCCCGCCCGGCTCTGCAACCTCTACGGCATCACCGAGACCACCGTCCACGTCACCCTGCACGATGTCGCCGAGGACGGAGTGGGCTTCGAGCGCAGCCTGGTCGGCGAACCTCTGCCGCACCTCACCGCGCTCGTCCTCGACGACTGGCTGCGCCCCTGCCCGCCCGGCGTCCCCGGTGAGCTGTACATCGGCGGCGGCAGCCTCGCGCACGGCTACTGGGGCCGCCCCGGCCTCACCGCCGGCCGCTTCGTCGCCGACCCGTACGGACCACCGGGCGCCCGGCTCTACCGGACCGGCGACGTCGCCCGGCGGCTGCCGGACGGCGGGATGGAGTACGTCGGCCGGGCGGACTTCCAGGTGAAGCTGCGCGGCTTCCGGATCGAGCTCGGCGAGATCGAGAACGCCGTCGCCGCCCACCCCGAGGTGGACGCCTGCGTGGTCACGGTGCACGAGGACCGGCTCGCCGCATACGTCACCGGGCGCTCGCCGGCCGAGCCCGGAGACCTGCGGGCCTTCCTCGGCCGCTCCCTGCCCGAGTACATGATCCCGAAGAGCTTCACCGTGCTGGACGCACTGCCGCTGACCGTCAACGGCAAGGTCGACCGGGCCGCGCTGCCCGCCCCAGGCCGGGCCGCGCCCACCCCCGCCGGCGGCCGGCACGTCGAGCCGCGCACACCGGAGGAGGAACTGTTCGCCGGCGTGTGGACGGACGTGCTCGGGGTCGTCGGGATCGGCGTCCACGACGACTTCTTCCACCTGGGCGGGGACTCCATCCGCGCCGTCCAGCTGGCCGGCGCCCTGCACGACCGGGGCTGGCAGGTCACCCTGCGGGACGTCTTCAACGCGCCCACCGTCGCCGAACTGCTGCCGCTGGCCCGCCCGGTGGCCGCCGACCCCGCCGCGGACCGGCCGTTCGCGCTGATCGCCGATGAGGACCGGGACGCGTTGCCCCCCGGGATCACCGACGCCTACCCGATGGTCTCGATGCAGCTCTCCATGGTCTTCCACATGGAGGTCGCCGGCGGCACCGACAGCTACCACAACGTCAACTCCTACCGGATCACCGGCGACCTCGACGAGAGCGCCCTGCGCAGCTCCGTGGGGGAGGCGATGGCCCGGCACGCCGTCCTGCGCACCGGCCTCGACCTCTCCGGCTACGGGGAACCGCTCCAGCTGGTCCACGACACGCTGCCCGTGCCGGTCGAGTTCGCGGACCTGCGCGGGGCGCCGGCGGAGGAGCAGGACGACAGGATCCGTACCGTCTTCGAAGACCACCGGGACCGGCCCTTCGACCTCGCCGAACCGCCGCTCTTCCGGATCACCGTCCAGCGGCTGGCCGCCGGTGCCTTCCAGCTGACCATCTCCGAACACCACGCCATCCTCGACGGCTGGAGCTTCACCTCGCTGCTCACCGAGATCCTCGAACGGCACACCGAGCTCGCCGCCGACCCGGCCTCCGCGCCGACCCCGCCACCGCGCACCGCCTTCCGCGACTTCGTCGCCGTGGAGCGTGCGGCCGCCGCCGACCAGGAGTCCCTGGCGTACTGGCGGAGGCGGCTCGACGGGGCCACCGGCCAGCTCTGGCCCGGCAGTGAGGACGTCCACGAGCTGCCGCGCACGGTGGAGCGGGTGCTGCCCGACGCCCCCGGTCAGCTGCGCGCGGTCGCCGACGCGCTCGCCGTCCCGGTCAAGTCGGTCGCGCTCGCCGCCCACCTGCACGCCCTCGCCCATATCACCGGGCGCCGCAGGGTCACCACGGGGCTGGCGATGAACGGCCGACTGGAACGGCTAGGCGGTACCGAGGTGTACGGACTGTTCCTCAACACCGTTCCGCTGGTCGCCGAGCCGGAGGAGGACCTGGCCGAGCTGGTGCGGCACGTGCACCGGGAGGAGCTGGACATGATGCCGCACCGCCGGGTGCCGTTCGCCCGGCTGGCCCGGATGATGGCCGACACGGCGCTCGACAGTCAGTTCGGCTACCTGCGGTTCCATGCGCTGGGCCGGCTCAGCGCGGCCCGGATCGAGGACGGCCGGATCGGCTGCGAGCCGACGCTGCGGCACGAGCCCAACAGCTTCGCCTTCGGCGCCTCGCTGATCCAGGACCCGGTGTCGCAGCGCGTGCTGCTCGCCGTGGACCACCAGCGGGCGGTGGTGGACGACGCCACGGCGGAGGAGTTCATCGACGCCTACGCGTCGGCGCTGGCACGACTGGCCACGAACGTCTGACGGGCGCCGGTCGCGTGCGGTCGGTCGTATGGCCGGTCGGGGTGCGGGGCCCGCACCGCAGGCCTCGTCCCGCAGGGTCAGCCGCGGCCGGCGGCGGAGCCGGACCACCGCGTGGGACAGCCCCGCCGGTTGCCGCCCTTCGGCCACGCGCCACCGGCCACGGCGGGACGGCCCTTCGGGGGGTGCGGTCGGCTGTACGGCCGGTCCGGGTGCGTGGCTTCCGCACCGCGGTCCGGGTGCGGCCGGTGTGGCGCCGTCGGCGGCCTCGCGGGCCGGCCTGGTCGCGTGCCGCCGGTCACACGCCGACGGCCGTGCGGCCGGGCAGGCCTCGCCGGGTGCGGTCGGCTGTGCGGCCGGTCCGGGTGTCCGTGCTTCCGCACCGCGGTCCGGGTGCGGTCGGTCCGCCGCAGTCGGCGGCCTCGCCGGCCACGCCCGGTCACCGTGCCGCCGGTCACGCGCCGACGGCTCTGCAGGGCCGGCCCGTACCCCGGGCGACGCTCTACGCGTGGTCGGCTGGTGGTCCTGCCCGCCGGCCGTGCGGCGGGGTGGCCCCTCCGGGCCGTGCGGTTGGCTGTGCGGCGGGGGTCCGAGGCGGATCCCGCACCGCGTCTGGGTGCGGCCGGTTCAACCGCCGTCGGCGGCCTCGCGGGCCATGCCCGGTCACCGTGCCGCCGGTCATGCGCCGACGGCTCTGCAGGGCCGGCCCGTACGGGGGCCACGCCCGGCCGGTTACCGGCCGCCGGTCACGTGCCGTCGGCCATGTGGCCGGGCCCTGCCTCGCCGCGAGTGTGCGGGCGGCTGTACGGCCGGTCCGAGGCGGATCCCGCACCGCAGTCCGGGTGCGGTCGGTCCGCCGCAGTCGGCGGCCTCGCCGGCCACCGGGTCGCCGTGCCGCCGGTCATCCGCCGACGGCTCTGCAGGCCGGGCCCGTACCGCGGGCGGCGGGCCGGCCCTTCCGAGGGCGATCCCGCATCCCAGTCCTCGGGTCGCCAGTCCGCCGTCGGCGGCCCCTCGGGCCACGGCGGTCACGTTCCGCCGGCCGTGCGGCCGGTCGGGGTGCGGAGCCCGTGTCGTGGGCCTCGTGCCGCCGGATCAGCCGTCGCCACGGGCCCGCGGGGTCGGCCCGCGCTGCTGGTCGGGTCTCGCCGGTTACCGGCCGGCCGTGGCCGGGCCGGCCCTGCCGGGCGGCACCCGTCGGCGGCTCGCCCCGGCAGGGCCGGCCCCGCACCGTGAACCACGTCCTGCCGGGCGCGTACCGCCGGCCCCGAACCTGCGGCCCCCGTGCCCCGTTCCGTCCGCCCGACCACCTCGCCCGCCGGCCCGACGCGGCACCCACACATCGTGATCCACCCATCCCACCGAGCACCGAGGAGTGCCTTCGCATGACCACCTTCGCCGAACCGTCCACCACGACCCCGGTTCCCGCCCCGGCCGCCCCCGCCGCCGACCTGTTGACCCGTCTGCGCGCCGCCGTCGCCGCCCACCCCGCGCGGCCCGCCGTGCACGCCGTCGACGGCGACCTCGGCTTCGCCGCCCTGGAGCGCCGCACCGCCGCCCTGGCCCGCGCCCTCAGGGCACACGGCGTCCGGCGCGGCGACCGGGTCGGCATCCACCTCGCCCGCACCTGCGACCTGCCGGTCGCGCTGCTCGCCACCTGGCGGGCCGGCGCCGCGTACGTTCCGCTCGACCCGGCCTACCCGGCCGAGCGGATCGCCTTCATGGCCGCCGACGCCCGCCTCGCCGCCGTGGTCAGCGCCGACGCCGCGCCGCCCGTCCCGGCCGGCGTCCCGGTGCTCCGCCCGGACGCCGCCGCCCCGGCCGGCCCCGACGCTCCGGACGCCGACGGCCCGGCGGCCGAGTTCACCCCGCACCCGCTCGACTCCGCCTATGTCATCTACACCTCGGGCTCCACCGGCCGCCCCAAGGGCGTGGAGGTCCCGCACGGTGCCGTCGCCGACCTCGCCGCCGCCCTGGAACGCAGCGGCGCCTACCGCCCGGAGCCGGGTGTCGTCGCCTGGAACGCCAGCGTCTCCTTCGACGCCTCCGTCCAGCAGTGGATCCGCATCTGCCGGGGCGACACCCTGGTGGTGATCGACGACACCCAGCGAGCCGAACCGGTTCGCCTGGTGCAGCTGCTCGCCGAACACGGCGTCACCGACCTCGACCTGACCCCCTCGCACTGGCAGCTGCTCCGCGAGCCGCTGGCGGGCGCCCGCATCCCGCGGCTGTTCATGGGTGGTGAGCCCGTGCCCGCCGGGACCTGGCGCGAACTGGCCGACGCCCGTATCGACGCGCTCAACCTCTACGGGCCCACCGAGTGCACCGTCGACGCGCTCACCACCCCTGTCACCGGGCCCGGCCCACACCTGGGCGAGCCGCTGCCCGGCGTCCGCGCCTACCTGCTGGACGGCCGGCTCGCCCCCGTGACGGCCGTCGGCGCGGTCGGCGAGCTGTACCTGGCCGGGCCCGGCCTCGCGCACGGCTATCCGGGCCACCCGGGTCTGAGCGCGGGCCGGTTCGTCGCGGACCCGTTCGCGCCGGAGCCGGGCGCCCGGATGTACCGCACCGGAGACCAGGCCCGCCGCTCCGCCGAGGGCCTGCTGGAGTACGCAGGCCGGGTGGACCGACAGGTCAAGCTGCGCGGCTTCCGGATCGAGCCGGGCGAGGTCGAACACGCGCTGGGCGCCCTGCCAGGTGTGAGCGCCGCCGCGGTCACCGTCCACGAGGCCGCCCCGGGCGACCACCGGCTGGCCGGCTACGTCACCGGCGCGGACGTCCGCCCCGCCGACCTGCTCGCCGAGCTGCGCCGCACCCTGCCCGCCCACCTGGTGCCGTCCACCGTGACCGTGCTGAGCTCCCTGCCGCTCACCCCGAACGGCAAGGTCGACCACCGTGCCCTGCCCGCTCCGGCGGCCGGCGCCGTCCCCCCGGAGGCGGCCACCGGACCGGACGCACGAGGCGGAGTGGACGAGCAGGTCGCCGAGGTCTGGTGCACCGTGCTGGGTGTGCCCGGCGTCGAGCCGACCGACGACTTCCTCTCCCTCGGCGGCCACTCGCTCGCCGCCCTGCGCGTCGTCCATCTGCTGCGCCGCAAGCTGAACGTCGAGCTCCAGCTCCGCCACCTGCTGGACGCCGCCGACCTGGCCGACTTCACCGCCGCCGTCCGCCGGGCCGCCGAAGCCGGTCCGGCCGCCGCCCGCCCCGCCCTGACCGCGCGCCGGGCGGCCGTCCGATGACCA
Organism: Streptomyces sp. NPDC054849; assembly: GCF_053610945.1. Taxonomy (NCBI): domain Bacteria; kingdom Bacillati; phylum Actinomycetota; class Actinomycetes; order Kitasatosporales; family Streptomycetaceae; genus Streptomyces; species Streptomyces sp. NPDC054849. The sequence goes on along the minus strand of NZ_JBSGZI010000052.1, from coordinate 10,685 downwards.
CGGTGACCACCATGCCCGGCACTGCCGCCGCGCGGACCGCCCGCCCCCGGGCCGAGGGCGACTGGCTGCTCGTCCCCGCCCCTCAGCCCCACCGCCCCTTCCGGCTGTTCTGCTTCCCGCACGCCGGCGGCGACGCCACCGCCTACACCCCGCTGGCCCGCGCCCTGGCACCCGTCGCCGAGGTCTGGGCGCTGCGTCCGCCGGCCCGGGGCGGCCGCAGCCGGCACCCGATGCCGCCCGACTTCGACGCTCTGCTGGCCGCCGTCGCCGAGGCGTTGACCCCGCACCTGACCGGCGGCGACGAAGGCCGGTTCGGCTTCTACGGACAGAGCTTCGGCGCCCTTCTCGCCTACGAGGTCGCCCGCGCACTGCCCGCCGACCGCCGTCCCGAGCTGGTGGTCGCGGCCGGAGCGCCCTGCCCCGCCGCATGGGCCGAGCGCGGGTCCAGGGACCTGGACGCCTCCGAACTCCTCAGGCTCACCGGTCTGGAGGAGACGGTCCGGGCCGAGCCGGACCTGCTCGAGCTCGCCCTCGGGGCCATCCGCACGGACCTCGCCGTCAGCGCCACCTACCGTCACCGTCCGCACGCGCCGATCGGTTCCGCACTGTACGCACTGGCCGGGGCCGACGATCCGATGCTCGCCACCACCGCACTCACGGGCTGGGCCGCCCACACTCGCGGCGCCTTCGGCCACCGCCTCGTCCCCGGCGGCCACCTCCTGGCCACCGTCGACCGGCCCGGGCCGGTCGACCTCCTGACCTCACTTCTGGCGGACCGTCAGGCATCCGCCCCGCACCGCAACGTCCTCAGGGAGCCGTGATGCTGACCACCGCCGCCGCCACGACCGTCACCACCACCACGTCCACGGCCAACGCCACGTCCACGGCCAACGCCACGGCCACGGCCAACGCCACGGCCACCACCACCGTCGACCTCACCGACCCCGGCCTGTGGACCCGGCCCGACACCCCGGCCCTGATCGCCGAAATGCGCAGGGAGGCACCCGTCCATCTGACCGACACCGTGGACGACGGCCCGGTCTGGTCGGTGCTCACCTACCGGGAGTCGGCGGACGTACTGCGCAACGCGGCCGTCTTCAGCTCGGAGTCCGGGTCGCTGCTCGGCTCGGGGCAGGGCAAGGTGCCGGTCGGCTCGGGCCGCATGATGGCCCTCACCGATCCGCCCCGCCACCGCGATCTGCGGGCCCCCGCCAACCCGTTCTTCTCCAAGGGCGGCGTGCGCGGCGCCGCCCGGTCGATCGCCGAGCGGGCCGGCGAGCTCTTCGACCGGGCCGTCGAGCAGGGCGAGGTGGACCTCGTCGACGTGGTCTCCGCGCTGCCGCTCGCGGTCATGTGCGACCTGCTGGACGTCCCCGAGAAGGACCGCGACATGGTGGTCCGGGTCTGCGACGTGGCCTTCCTCGGCCGTACGCCGGAGGAGCGCAGGGCCGGCCACCAGCAGCTGATCCCCTACCTGCTGCACCAGGTGATGCTGCGGCGCTCCGACCCGCGCGACGACCTGATCTCCATGATGGCCACCTACAAGGTCGGCGGGCGCCTGCTGCCGATCGAGGACGTGGTGCTCAACCTGGACAACATCGTCGTGGGCGGCGTACAGACCGTCCGTCACACGGCCGCCATGGGGCTGCACACGCTGGTCCAGCGGCCGGATCTGTGGCGGAGGCTGCAGCAGGGCGAGGTGTCCATGGACTCCGCCGTGGACGAGCTGCTGCGCTGGACCTCGGTGGGCCTCCACACGCTGCGCACCGCCACCCGGGACGTCGAGCTGGGCGGACGCCGGATCCGCCGCGGTGACCGGGTCGCGGTCTGGGTGTGGTCCGCCGACCGGGATCCGGAGGCCTTCGAGCAGCCTGAAGAGATCCGGCTCGACCGCTCACCCAACAAACACCTCGCGCTGGGGCTGGGCGCCCACTACTGCATCGGCGCCCCGCTGGCCAAGGCCGAACTGAGCGCGCTGTACTCGGCCGCGCTGGAGAAGGCGGCCCTCATCGAGCCGACCGGGCCGGTCCGCTACAACCGCTCGATCATCAACTTCGGCCTGGACCACTTCCCGGTCCGCCTCACCCCCCGCTGACCGACCGGCCCCCCGGCACGGTGGTGAGGCGGCGGCAGGACGCCTGAGGCAGGCCGTTCGCGGAGGACGCCTGCGGCAGCACGGCAACTGCCGCTCACCTGCCGGGGCTTGTGCCGCTCGGGCCAGTCCGGCGCCCCTACGTTCGAAGCACACCCCAGAACACCTCTCATTCCTACGGAGACCACCATGAGCAACCCGTTCGAGGACGACAACTCCGGCTACCTGGTCCTGGTCAACGACGAGAACCAGCACTCGCTCTGGCCGGTCTGGATCGACGTGCCGGCCGGCTGGACCGCCGTCCACGGCGAGGCCACCCGCCAGGAGTGCCTCGACTGGATCGAGGTCAACTGGACCGACATCCGCCCGGCGAGCCTGCTCGCCACCCTCGACCAGCGGTGAGCGCCGCCATGCCGACCTGGGAACTGAATCCCGGCCGCCCGGCCCTCACCCACGTGCCGGCCACCGCCGACCTCGCCGAGGCCTGCGCGTGGCTGCGTGAGAACGAGGCCGCGCTGACCGCCGCCCTGCACGAGCACGGCACGATCTTCCTGCGCGGACTGCCGGTGGCCCAGAGCCCGGACGTCGCCGCCGTCCGCGACGTGCTGATCCCCGAGCCCACCCCGTACCGGGAGAAGGCCACCCCGCGCAGCGACTTCGGCAACGGCGTCTTCTCGTCCACCGACCTGCCGCCCGCCCAGTCGATCCGGATGCACAACGAGAACAGCTACACCCTGACCTTCCCCGGCCGGCTGCTTTTCGCCTGCCTGACCGCCCCCGGGGCCGGCGGCGCCACCCCGACGGCCGACGTCCGCAAGGTCCTCGCCGGGCTCCCCGACCACCTGGTGGAGCGGGGCCGGTCCTCCGGCTGGACGCTCACCCGCACCTACTCGGACTACATCTCGCTCGGCTGGCGCACCGCTTTCGGCACCGAGGAGCGCGCCGAGGTCGAGCGGTACTGCCGGGAGAACGGCATCGCCTGGGAGTGGCAGCCGGACGGCAACCTGCGTACCAGCCAGCTGCGTTCGGCCACCGTCCACCACCCGCAGACCGGCGAGGAGGTCTGGTTCAACCACCTGGCCTTCTGGAACGAATGGTCGCTCGACCCGGACATCCGGGAGGCCATGGTCGACGAGTTCGGCCCGGATGGCCTGCCGTTCAACACCGGCTTCGGCGACGGGGAACCGCTCACCCGGCAGGACGTGGACGCCCTCAACGCGGCGTACGAAGCGGCCACCGTCCGCGAGACCTGGCAGGTCGGCGACGTGATGCTGGTCGACAACGTGCTCTGCGCGCACGGCCGCGACCCGTTCCGCGGCGACCGGAGGATCGCCGTCGCGATGGGCCGCCCCGTCGGCCTCCTGGACTGCCGGCCCACGGTGCGCCCGGCCACCGCAGTCCCCGCCTGAGGCACCCCGAACACCATCCACGCCGTGACGTGAGCAGAGGAAGCACCGTGATCCCGGTTTCGTACGCACAACAGCGTCTCTGGCTGATCGACCAGATCGAAGGGCCGACCGCGCTCTACAACCTGCCGTTCGCGGTCCGCCTGCGCGGCACGCTCGACACGGCCGCGCTGCGCGCCGCGACGGCGGACGTGGTCGCCCGGCACGAGGCCCTGCGCACGGTGTTCCCGCTGGCCGGGGGAGTCCCGGTGCAGCGGATCCTGTCGTCCGCGGAGGCTGAGATCGCCTTCGAAACGGTGGACTGCGCACCGGGCGACTACCCCGCCCTGCGGGACCGGGCCGCCTCCCACACCTTCGACCTGAGCTCCGAACTGCCCCTCAGGATCACGGTTTTCTCGCTCACCCCCGCCTCCCGGACCACGGCCGAGCACGTGCTGCTCGTCGTGCTCCACCACATCGCCGGCGACGGCTGGTCACTCGGCCCGCTGCTGCGCGACCTCGCCACCGCCTACGCCGCCCGCCTCGACGGTTGCGCCCCCGACTGGGAACCCCTGCCGGTCCAGTACGCCGACTACGCGCTCTGGCAGCGCGAGGTGCTCGGCGAGGAGCACGACCCCGACAGCATGATGAGCCGTCAGCTCGATTACTGGCGAGGCGTGCTGTCCGCTCTGCCGGAGGAGCTGGAGCTGCCGGTGGACCGCCCCCGGCCGCCCGCGCCCACCGGGGCCGCCGACGCCGTGCCGTTCGCCTATGGTCCCGAGCTGCACGCCGCGCTGGCGGGCCTGGCCCGCCGGCACCGCGCCACCCTGTTCTCCGTCCTTCAGGCCGGCCTCGCCGCGCTGTTCACCCGGCTCGGCGCCGGTACCGACATCCCGCTCGGAACCGGTGTGGCCGGCCGCTCCGACGAGGCGCTGAACGACCTGGTCGGCTTCTTCGTCAACACGCTGGTGCTGCGCACCGACACCTCGGGAGATCCCTCCTTCGCCGAACTCGTCGGCCGGGTCCGCGAGGCCCAGCTCGACGCCTTCGCCCACCAGGACGTTCCGTTCGAGCGGCTGGTCGAGGAGATCAACCCGGTCCGCTCCCTCGGCCGCCACCCGCTGTTCCAGACCCTGCTCGTCCTGCAGAACCACGAGGAGGGCGAGCTCGGCCTTCCGGGACTGGAATCGGCGCCCGAACCGCTCGGCCTGCGGGTCGCCAAGTTCGACCTCAACATCGGCGTCACGGAGCTGCACGCCCCCGACGGCGCCCCCGGCGGCCTCACCGGATCGGTCGAGTACGCGGCCGACCTCTACGACCGCGCCACCGTCACCACCCTGTTCGAGCGCCTGGGCCGGCTCCTGGCCGCCGCGGCCGCCGACCCGGAGGCGCCGATCGGCACGCTCGACATCCTCGCCCCCGAGGAGCTCCGCCGTCTGCGCGACGAGTGGAACGCCACGGCCGCGCCCGTCCCGTCCGGCTCGCTGCCGGACCTGTTCGAAGCCCAGGCAGCCCGTACCCCGGACGCGGCCGCACTCGCCCACGACGGGGGCGCCGTCGGCTACGCCGAGCTCAACACCCGCGCCAACCGGCTGGCGCACCACCTGATCGCCTGCGGTGTCGGCCCGGAGTCCCCGGTCGCCCTGCTGATGGAGCGCTCGGTCGACCTGGTCGTCGCCACCCTGGCCGTGCTCAAGGCGGGCGGCTGCTACGTCCCCCTGCATGCGAGCCTGCCGCCGGAGCGGATGGCCGCGCTGCTCGCCGACACCGCCGCGCCCGTCCTGCTCACCGACCGCACCGACCCGGGATTCCCGCACACCGCCGTCGTGGTCCGCCCCGGCGACGAGAAGGCCGCCCCGGAGCACGACCCCGGCATCCCGGTCCACCCCGACCGGCTCGCCTACGTGATGTTCACCTCCGGCTCCACCGGGACCCCCAAGGGCGTCGCGGTCCGCCACCGCGACGTGGTCGACCTCGCCGCCGACCGCCGCTGGCAGGACGGGCGGCACCGGCGGATCCTGCTGCACTCCCCGCACGCCTTCGACGCCTCCACCTACGAGCTGTGGACGCCGCTGCTCTCCGGCGGCACGGTGGTCGTCGCCCCGCCCGGCAGCCTGGACGCCGCCGCCCTGCACGCCGTCGCCACCCGCCACCAGGTCACCGCCGTCTTCCTCACCAAGGCGCTCTTCGACCTGGTCGCCGAGCAGGCCCCGGAGACCTTCCGCGCCCTGCGGACCGTCTGCACCGGCGGCGAGGCCGCCTCCGGCACTCTCATGCGCCGCGTCCTCGACCACTGCCCCGACCTGTTCCTCGCCCACGTCTACGGGCCGACCGAGGCCACCACCTTCGCCACGCACCACCCCCTCGCCCCCGCCGACCTGGCCGGCCCCCGGCCCCCGATCGGCGCCCCCCTCGACAACATGCGCGCCCACGTCCTCGACGCGCGGCTTCAGCCCGTCCCGCCCGGCGTCCCCGGTGAGCTGTACGTGACGGGGGCCGGACTGGCCCGCGGCTACTGGCACCGGCCCGCACTGACCGCCGAGCGCTTCGTCGCCGACCCGTATGCGCCGGGGGAGCGGATGTACCGCACCGGAGACCTGGTCCGCCGCCGGACGGACGGCGCGATCGAGTTCCTCGGCAGGATCGACGGCCAGGTCAAGCTGCGCGGCTTCCGGATCGAGCCGGGCGAAATCGAGGCCGTGCTCTCCCGTCACCCCGCCGTCCGCCAGGTCATCGTGGTCCCCCGCGAGGACCGCCCCGGCGACACCCGGCTGGTCGGCTACTGCTCGGTGCTCGCCTCCGCCCTCGACGAGGTGCCCGAACTCGGCGCCGAATTCAAGCGGTTCGCCGCCGACACCCTCCCCGGCTACATGGTCCCCTCGGCCGTGGTCGTGCTGCCCACCCTGCCGCTCAACGCCAACGGCAAAGTCGACCGGCGCGCACTGCCCGCCCCCGAGCTGGGCCCCGCCACCGCCGGCCGCGCCCCGCGCGACGAGAACGAGCGCGTCCTGTGCACCCTCTTCGGCGAGATCCTCGGCATCGACGACATCACCATCGACGACGACTTCTTCGAACTCGGCGGCCACTCCCTGCTGGCCACCCGCCTGGCAGGCCGGGCGCGCACCGAGCTCGGCGCCGAACTCGCCATCGCCGACCTCTTCCGGGCCCCGACCGTCGCTGCCCTCGCCGCCCGGCTCGCCACCGGCCCGGCCCGGCCCGCCCTGCGCCCCGAACCCCGGCCCGAGCGCCTGCCGGTCTCCTTCGCCCAGCGCCGGCTGTGGTTCCTCGGCCAGGCCGAGGGCCCCTCCGCCACCTACAACGTCACCCTCGCCCTGCGGCTCACCCGACCGCTGGACGCGAACGCCCTGGAACGCGCACTCGGCGATGTCACAGCCCGCCATGAGACGCTCCGTACGGTCTTCGGTGAGGTCGACGGCGTCCCGTACCAGCGGGTCCTGCCCGCGCCCCCGGCCCCGCTCCTCACGGTCACCGACCGCCCGGTGCAGGAGCTGACCGGCCACACCTTCGACCTGGCCGTCGACGTACCGCTCCACGCCTACCTGCGCCCCGAGTCCCCCGACGAGCACGTGCTGCTCCTGGTGATGCACCACATCGCCAGCGACGGCTGGTCCCTGCGGCCGCTCTTCCACGATCTCGCCGACGCCTACACCGCACGGCTCGGCGGTGAGCCGCCGGTGTGGGAGCCGCTGCCGGTCCAGTACGCCGACTACGCCCTCTGGCAGTACCGGCTGCTCGGCGCGGACACCGACCCGCAGTCCCCGCTCTCCCGCCAGCTCGACCACTGGAGGAAGACGCTGGCCGGGCTGCCGGACGAGCTGCCGCTCCCGCTGGACCGCCCCCGCCCGGCGGTCGCCGGCCACCGGGGGGATGTCGTCCCGCTGGAGCTGGACGCGGACCTGCACATGCGGCTCGCCGAGCTGGCCGCCGGGCACGGGGTCACCCTCTTCATGGTGCTCCAGGCCGCCTACGCCACCCTCCTGCACCGCTTCGGCGCCGGCGACGACCTGCCGATCGGCACCCCCCTGGCCGGCCGCCTCGACCCGGCCCTCGACGAGCTGGTCGGCTTCTTCGCCAACACCCTGGTGCTGCGCACCGACCTGACCGGCCGTCCCACCTTCGCCGAGCTGCTGGCCCGGGTCCGGGAGGCCGCCCTGGCCGCCTACGCGCACCAGGACGTGCCGTTCGAGCGGCTGGTCGAGGAGCTCAACCCGGCCCGCACGCTGGCCCGGCATCCGCTCTTCCAGGTGATGATCGCCTTCGACAACACCTCCGGCGGCGGCCCCGAGTTCCCCGGCACCCGCGCCGCATACGAGCCGCTCGGGCTGCCCGCCACCGCCTTCGACCTCACCCTCAACCTGTCCGAGCGCCACCATCCGGACGGCACCCCGGCCGGCCTCGACGGCGGCCTGGAGTTCGCCACCGACCTGTTCGACCGGACCACCGCCGAACGGCTCGCCGACGCCCTGCTGCGCCTCCTCGCCCAAGCCGCCGACGACCCCCACCGCCCCGTCGCCGAGCTGGACGTACTGGGCGAGGCCGGCCGGGCCGCGCTGGCCGAGTGGCACGACACCGCGCGGCCCGGCGGGGCCATACCCGTCACGGCGGCCTTCGCCGCCCAGGTGGCCGCGACCCCGGACGCCACGGCCCTGGTCTTCGGGGAGACGCGGCTGACCTACGCCGAGCTGGACGCCCGCGCCGGCCGGCTCGCCCACGGCCTGATCGCCTCCGGCGCCGGCCCGGAGGACGTGGTCGCGCTCGCCCTGCCGCGCTCCGCCGAATCGATCGTCGCCGTCCTCGCCGTGCTCAAGGCCGGTGCGGCCTTCCTCCCGCTGGACGCCGACTACCCCCGCGACCGGATCGCCCACATGCTGGCCGACGCCCGGCCGGCGGCCGTCCTCACCGGTGCCGGCTGGCCGCTGCCCGAGGTGCTGGACGGTCTCACCGTCCTGGACGCCGACGAGCGGACCTGGGCCGGGCACCCGGCCGACGCCCCGCCCGTCCGCGTCGACCCGTCCACCGCCGCCTACGTGATCTACACCTCCGGCTCCACCGGACGTCCCAAGGGCGTGGTGGTGAACCACGGCGGCCTGGCCAACCTGCTCGCCTTCCACCGCGACGAGACCATCGCCACGGCCCGACAGGCCCGCCCGCGACCCCGGTTCAGGTTCGCCCAAGCCGCCTCGCTGTCCTTCGACACCGCCCTCGAGGCGCTGCTGTGGATGGTCGCCGGCCACGAGCTCCATCTGCTCGACGACGACGTCCGCCGCGACGCCGCCGCGATCGTCCGCTATGCCGAGCACACCGGCGCCGACGTCCTCGACGTGACCCCCGGCCAGGCCGGACGGCTGGTCGAGGAGGGCCTCCTCGACCGCTGCCCGCCGGCCCTCCTGATGGTCGGCGGCGAGGCCCTAGGCCAGACCCTCTGGGCCTCCCTGGCCGCCGCCCCCGACACCGTCGTGCTCAACATGTACGGCCCCACCGAGTGCACCGTCGACGCGCTGCACCACCGGCTCTCCGGCGACCCGCGCCCGCTCATCGGCCGCCCGCTGCCCAATGTGCGCGCGCACGTCCTGGACACCTGCCTGCGGCCCGTCCCGCCCGGTGTCCCCGGCGAGCTGTACCTGGCCGGGGCAGGCCTGGCCCGCGGCTACCTCGGACGTCCCGCGCTGACCGCCGAGCGCTTCGTGGCCGACCCGTTCGCGCCGGGGGAGCGGATGTACCGCACCGGCGACCTGGCCCGGCGGCGCCCCGACGGCCGGGTCGAGTACCTGGGCCGCACCGACCACCAGGTCAAGGTCCGCGGGTTTCGGATCGAGCCCGGCGAGATCGAGACCGTCCTGGCCGCCCACCCCGACGTACTCCAGGCCGCAGTACTGCCCCATCACGACGCAGCGGACGGCGCGGCCGGCACCCGGCTGGCCGCCTACGTCGTGGCGCGCACCCCGCTCGACCCGGCCGAGCTGCGCGCCCACGTGGCCGCCACCCTGCCGGACTACATGGTCCCGGCGGCCTTCGTGACGCTCGAAGCGCTGCCGCTGAGCGTCAACGGCAAGCTCGACCGGTCCGCGCTGCCCGCCCCCGACTTCGCGGCGGCCACCGGCGGCCGGGCGGCACGGACGGCGCGCGAGGAGATCCTCTGCGGCCTGTTCGGCGACGTGCTCGGCGTGACGGGGCCGGTCTCGGTCGACGACGACTTCTTCGCTCTCGGCGGGCACTCGCTGCTCGCCACCAGGCTGCTCAGCCGGGTCCGCGCGGTGCTCGGCGCCGAACTCGGCATCCGGGACGTCTTCGAGGCGCCTACGGTGGCCGGCCTGGCCCGGCGGCTGGACGGCGCCGGGGCCCGGCTCGCGCTGACGGCCGGCGAGCGGCCCGAGCGCCTGCCGCTCTCCTTCGCCCAGCAGCGGCTCTGGCTGATCGACAGGATGGAGGGGCCGAGCGCGCTCTACAACATGCCGCTCGCGCTGCGCCTCACCGGTCCGCTCGACGCGGCCGCCCTGGAACGCGCCCTCGGCGACCTGGTCACCCGGCACGAGATCCTGCGCACCGTCATCGCCGAGCACGACGGCGAGCCCCACCAGCTGGTCCTCGCCGCTGACGACGCCGCCCTCACGGTCGAACGGCTCGACTGCGCTCCGGAGTCGGTGGACGACGAGGTCGACCGCGCCGCCCGCCGGCCCTTCGACCTCGCCGGCGAACCGCCCGTCCGGGTCACCCTGCTCCGGGTCGCCGCCGAGGAGCACGTACTGGTCGTCGCGCTCCACCACATCGTGGGCGACGGCTGGTCGATGGGTCCGCTGCTGCGCGACCTCACCGACGCCTACACCGCCCGCCGCGACGGCTCGGCGCCCGCGTGGGACGCGCTGCCCGTCCAGTACGCGGACTACGCACTCTGGCAGCGCGAGCTGCTCGGCGCGGAGACCGACCCCGACAGCTTGGTCTCCCGCCAACTCGCCTACTGGCGCGAGATCCTGACCGACCTCCCGGAGGAGCTCATGCTCCCCGCCGACCGGCCGCGCGGCGCCCGCGCCGACCACCGGGGGGACCGGGTCGCCCTGCCGATCGACGCCGCACTGCACCGGTCACTGGTCGAGTTGAGCCGCGAGCACCGGGTCACCCTGTTCATGACGTTCCAGGCCGCACTGGCCGCTCTGCTCACCCGGCTGGGGGCCGGAACCGACGTGCCCATC